>NZ_JBHILU010000030.1:0-5669 GCF_042193495.1 Bartonella sp. TS82HLJMH
TCTTTGCCATCAGAAGTAAGGTAGTGACGTATTTCAAACATGATGTATATTCGTTTATAAACGAATATTTGTCAAGACGGAGGTGGTCAAGATGCTTCTTCTAAAGCCGCTTGTTCCTTACAATTATTTTGGATAGGCGCTAAACTAATCTGCAAATTTAAAGCACTCAAAACACTGAGAAAAGTAGAAAGTCGTGGATCACCTTTATCGCTTAAAGAACGATAAAGAGACTCGCGATTTAGTCCTGTCTCTTGAGAAACAGTTGTCATTCCTTGTTTACGCGCAATAATACCTAATACATGTGCAATATAGCCACTATTTTTGGTTTCTAAAGCATCATCTAATAAGATCTTAAAGTCTTCAGGCGTATTAAAATATTCACTTACATCAAATTTAGTAATTTCCATGTTTCATTTCCTTTACTAATTGAAGGGCTTTTTCGATATCTTTTTGTTGTGTGGATTTATCACCAGCATTTAATAACAAAATGATTTGTTTCCCTTGTTTTACAAAATAAATCCTATGGCCTGGTCCATAATTTATTTTTAGTTCACCAATGCCACGGAAATATTTCACGTCTCCTAGAAGCCCATATTCAAGGCGGAAAATACGTGCAGCAATTTTCTTTTGCACTTGTTTGTCTTTTAACGAGTCTAACCACTCTGTAAAATAGTGTGTTTTTTTAACAATAAACATTTGTAGTTTATATGCTACAGAATAAATAATGTCAAATACATTCTTTTGTTCCAATGAAAAAGCTACATAGGTTTTAACAAGCCATCCTTTTAAATGGGAAAGATGTCAATTTTTTAATCCAGCTCTGCTTTTGCGGGGCTTTTTTATGGAGAAACATATGCGAAAAATATCACAACAAGGGCTAGCACTGATTAAACAATGGGAAGGCTTGCGTTTGAATGCCTATAAAGATGCCATCGGGGTGTGGACAATAGGTTATGGACATACAAACAATGCTGGAAAACCTTTTGTTCATAAAGGCATGGCAATCACTGAAAAACAAGCTGAAGAACTTCTTTGCCAAGATTTAAGACAATTTGAAAATGTCGTTGAACGCGCTGTTACAGTTTCATTAACAGATGAACAATTCGCGGCGTTAGTGTCGTTTTGCTATAATGTAGGAACAGGAGCCTTTTGTAACTCGACACTGTTAAAAAAACTCAATCAAGGTGAATATGAAGCTGTCCCTGCAGAGCTACAGAAATGGACCAAAGCGGGAGGAAAACGTTTACAAGGTCTTGTACACCGGCGTGTAGCAGAGGCAGGCTTATGGGCAAAAGGGGCTTATGTTTCTTCTAATTATCAAACAGTAGAAACGCAAGCACCAACGGGGGTTTTCAAAGCAGAAGCACTTGCACCGATTATTGGCTCTTTTTCTGGGCTTGGTGGTTTGTTAGCAGGCAATGGACCAATCCAATGGGCTTTAGCAACCATTATGGTTTTAGCCGCATGTGCTGGTATTTTCTTTGTTGCTAAACGCTTTCAGGAGCATCGTCTATGATCTTATGGATGAAAAGAAATCTGATGGTTACAGGTGCGGCTTTAGCCGCTTTTTTTATGATTTTAGCAAGAGCTTTTACTCTTGGGAAAAAAGCAGAGCAACAAAAGCAAACAGAAAAAGCTTTAAAAGCAGCCACAACACGTCTGGAGGTGGAAAATGAAGTTAATCAAAAAAGTGATGCTGATGTGCGTGCTGCTCTCTCTGATTGGTTGCGCGACAAATAAATATGCTTCTTCTTGTGTTGGCTGGTTGCCAATTTATTTAGATAAGCAAGATCTGAACGCCATCAGTTCAAACTTAGCAAGAGAGATCTTAAAGCACAATAATCTAGGTGAACGCGTGTGTGGGTGGAAACATGGCTAGAAAAAAAACACAAGACGATACAGAGCTTACAGAAGCAGAAAAAGAAATACTTCAAGAAATCATCATGACCTACAAAAGTGTAAAAGTGATGTCTCGTTATACGAAATGGATTGTACTCATTATACTCTTATTAGCGCTTGATTTTTCACGTATTATGGATGCGTTTGTAAGTATTTTTACACAAAAACCAAATATCCGACTCTAAACATACTCTGAGACGCGCGAAATTCTTTAGAAAATGGATTCTTAAATTTGCTCGTCTCATGGAGACGATAGACAATGTCTTCTTCCATTTAAAACAGTGGATTTCAAAGAATTAATCTTTGAATTAATTGTTTCATGAATTTAAAGCTTCTAATAAACTGTATTTGATATGAACAGCTTCGAAATTTTAATCCTTTAAGGATGAAGAGGAAGTCAAATCTTTGTAAAACGACACAATTGATTGTCTTTTATAGATTAGAGTGGATAATGAGAACAAATTTAAGTGGCCGCGTAAGAAATACATCTTTACCAGAAAATCATGCTCTACTGCCTCTTTTTGAAGCAGTTGTAAATTCTATTCATTCCATTGAAGAAATAGGAAATGATTTTTCCTCACGCTACATTATAGTTTCAGTCATAAGATCGAAGCAAGCTTCACTACCACTTGAAAAAGATACTGAAAAACGAAACAAAACACAAATTATAGGTTTTAAAGTAATCGATAATGGTACAGGCTTTAATGATTATAATTTTCAATCATTTGAAACTTTAGACTCAGATCATAAAATAAAAAAAGGTTGCCATGGTATAGGACGACTTTTATGGCTTAAAGCTTTTGATAATATAAAAATCCGGAGTATTTATGAAACAGATAGAGGATTAAAAGGGCGTGAATTCTTATTCGACGCTGTTCAAGGTATAAAAGCATTACACGAATTTCAAGATAATTGTACAAAGAGAGAAACTGTTGTTGAGTTAACAGGTCTACAACAAAAATATAAAAATCATATTCCTAAAAAGCTACAATCTATTGCAAAAGCACTCTTAGAACATTGTCTCTGGTATTTTGCAAGAACCGGTAGTTGTCCCTCTATAACTATTGAAGATGACTCAGAAAAGATATTATTGAATGATCTATATGAACAATGCATGCATGGAGCCGTTTTTAATGAAAAAATAATAATAGAAAAGTATAACTTTTCTATTATGCATCTTAAATTTAGGTCCTTACCTTTAGAAAACCAGGCTTTATATTTTTGTGCCGCCAACAGAGTTATCACAAAAGAAGGATTATCTCATAACGTTCCTGGTATTCATACAAAACTGCAAGATGATATAGGTGAATTTATCTACTCTTGCTACGTAAGCTCTCCTTTTTTGGATGAAAGAGTACGTGCTGAAAGAATAGGCTTTGATATTCAAGAAAATACTGAAGGGTTACTAGAGAAGGTAGAGATATCATTTGATAAAATACGGAAAGCTGTAGTCCCTAGTATTCAAAAATACTTAGATAAAGAATTAAAGCAAAACATTCAAAACAGTAAGAAAATAATTGAAAAATTCGTAGCTGAAAAAGCACCACGTTACCGTACAGTTC
Source organism: Bartonella sp. TS82HLJMH (assembly GCF_042193495.1). Lineage (NCBI taxonomy): Bacteria > Pseudomonadati > Pseudomonadota > Alphaproteobacteria > Hyphomicrobiales > Bartonellaceae > Bartonella > Bartonella sp. TS82HLJMH. The sequence goes on from NZ_JBHILU010000030.1 coordinate 3,462, forward strand.
TAAAACATTTAACTGAAAATGACTACATAGCGTCTCCCTCAAGCTCTGACCAAAGCTTAGAGCTTCTCCTTCATAAACATCTTACTAAATTAGAAGAAAAGGCTTTAAAAGAAGGTCATGATATTTTGCAAGCTGAACAAAACGCAAATTATGAAGAATACTTAAGTAAAGTTAGCGCATATGTAGAAACTGTAAATGATCTTAATCGCTCTGATCTAATAGGTTACTTATGCCACAGAAAAGTTATCTTAGATCTTCTAGAAAAGGCTTTAAAGAAAAGCGATAAAGGCTACGCTAAAGAAAATATTATTCACAAACTCATAATGCCAATGAAGTGTGATTCCAATGACATTTCTATGGATAATTGTAATTTATGGTTAATAGATGAAAAGTTAGTTTTTCATGATTATTTAGCTTCTGACATCTCATTGAAAGCAATGCCTATTACAGGTTCTACAGAAGATAAAAGACCTGATATATGTGCCTTAAATGTATACGACACCCCTATATACGACAATCCTATTTTAATATCAGACGAAGAGCCTATGAAATTGGCATCTCTTTTTATAATAGAAATTAAACGCCCAATGAGAGATGATGCACAATCGGGAGATAAAACAGATCCTATTAAACAAGTGTTTGATTATCTAGACGAAATTAGAAAAGGTAAAGTACAAACATTCGATGGTCGTCCTATAAAAGACTCTCTTGATATACCTGGTTATTGTTATATTATCTGTGATTTAACTGATAGTATAAGGAAATGTTGCAAAAACTCGAATTTAAGAATAACAGGTGATAACATGGGGTATTTTGGATATAACGAGAATTATAAAGCTTATATAGAAGTGATTTCATTTGACAAGCTTATAGATAATGCCAAGAAAAGGCATCGGTTATTTTTCGATAAGATGAATTTGCCAATAAAATGATTTCTCCCTCCCCACTTTTGAAATGGGGAGATGAATCGTGTTTTAAACTAAGCCGCTTTCACAACAGATCTTGCTAGAACGCGCTTGGCTTCTTTTGTAACTGATTTGTAATGATCAAGCTCTTTTTCGATTTCATCTATTTTTAAAAGACGACCAAAGATAATACCCATGATTTTAGGATAATTTGTCAAAACATATTGGCGAAGATAGTTAAAATCATCAAAGCATGTATCATTATCATAATCAACAGCTTGGGTTCTCAGTTTCTTTTCACATTCAATAAAGTAACGGCGTGCTTGACGTCCTTTCTCATTGCGTTCAACCATGGAAAGTTCTTTCGCCATGTCTAAGGTGAGGTGATATTCTATGCTTGGACGACCGCCTTTAGGTTTTACTCTTTTTTGAGTAAAACTCACAAAGTCTTGATTTTCTTGAAAAGAATATTCTTCAATCCGTCGTGAAATCCAATCGTTGAAGCGTATATTAACGTCTAAAAACGTATGTAACTCACGCGCGTTAACGGTTTGAACAGTTTCCTGATCAATGATTTGTTCCGTAATTTCTATAAGAGTGTTCATAGCGAACTCCTAGTTGTTAGATGTTTTTCATTGACACTTTTTATAAAAATGCCGGGTGCTGAAAAACACGGCAACTAGCCCGTCGTTATGCTTTCCCCGTAAAGGGTATTATATGGCATAACCACACCCGACAAAGCCATTATATGCGTCTAGCATACAATGAGTCAAAGCTTTTAAATTGCGGAAGATCAGTTATTTCGGCAACCAATCCGCTAGTTGTTTTAAGGTGTTTTTCAAGCACCTCATTCGACAATAGACACATTGTTATAATCCTGTCAAGCCTCTCCTGATATAAAAGACGCCCACTGCTCTAAAAGAACATGTCGCTGTTCTAAAAAATCCGTTCGCATATAAGCTTTTGTCACTGAACTCCCAACTGAATGGGCAAGAACAGTTTCGGCAATTTCAAACGGTGTTGACGTTGTCTCTGCTATCCAATCCCGTAAGCTTGAACGAAAACCATGGGGACGATAAGTTAAGCCGCAAACTGTCATATATTTTGCCATACTTGCATCAGAAATTGGCTTGCCGGTAAGACCAGAAAAGAGAAAACCTTTTTTCTCAAAAGGGAGAGATTTTTCAATTACTTTCAAAGCTTCACGACTTAATGGCACGCGAAAATCTGAAACTTTCCCTACAATACCTTTCATGTTTTCTTTTGGTATCGTCCATATATTTTTGTCAATTTGTTCAAGGCG
>NZ_JBHILU010000031.1:0-4897 GCF_042193495.1 Bartonella sp. TS82HLJMH
TTTAGTCCACTTGAATGAATGGAAACATTATTTCCAGAATGAAGAGAGAGACTATCATTCGAATTCAGTGAAATGCCCCCACCTGCCTTCAAAGAGATGTTGCCTTTTGCATTTAAATTTATATCGCTTTTTGAAACAATCTTTATGCCATCTGGCGCGGTAAGCTCTAGTTTGCCACCTTCACCTTTTAGTGACACACCATCAGCGATTGTCAGGATAAACTTTCCGCCTGATTTGATGTGAATTCCATAAGTGTTTTGTTCATCATCATATTCAAGGCGGGTTCCATCAGGGTATATCGTTCGGTGAATGCTGCCCTTATCGGCTGCTTGATTAGCATCGGTGTGAATGGAACCCACAATCACTCCTTGTGATAAGTCCCCCGATGAGGCGATAACAACCACTTGCTCTCCAACATCACGTCCTTCATAGGAGCGTGTTTTACCGGCGCGGGCTTGTGTGTCTGGAATCCAGTCACTGACAAGATTGCCACTTTTTACCCGATAGCGTGCGTTTTTATGATCGACATGGCTAATCTTCCCCACCACAACCATATTTGCCACACGTCTCTTTAGATCTGTGATTTCTTTATCGCGTCGCTCTAACATGTCCAGCTTCAATTTTATGGTATTTGTCTTTATTTCTCACGCCTGTTTCTGGTTCAAAGCTTAAGAAAGGTTCAACGAGTCTTGCTGTTACACCGCCTTCTTCTTCATCCATGTTGGGGATATTTGTCACATAAATGACTTCAAAGGTTAAAATCGCACCATGGAGCGCTAGGGCGCCATTATCACCAAAGGCAAAAGCAATATTTTGCAGGCGGCATGTCTCAACTGTGTTGTTAAGATTGGGATTAGCGTAGAAAATCTCCTCAACCTCCCATGCTAGTTGATCAACAAAACGTGCTCCATCTTCACATGTCGCATAACATTCAACATCTAGCGTTAAAACACGTCGCCTTACTCCATAATCATAGCCATCTTCAATTGTTTCACTTTGTGTTGAGATATTAATTGCAGGCGTGTTCTCAGGGGAGAAGTTGAAATCACGCATATTGAAAACATTGTCACCAGCTGCCGTCTTTGCTGCTTTGATCAATGCAACAAAGCTTTCCCTTATCGTCTCTCTCGGATGCATGAGGGCTCCTGTTATTTAACATTTATCCTTTTCTTTATATTGGTATCGTGTTATGATACGTAAAAGAACGAATAAAGGTGATTTGGTGATTGAATCTTTTGCGGATAAGCGGTGTAAAGATCTTTTAGAAGGCAATCCGCCCAGAGGCTTTCCCACCACTCTAGTGCGTATAGCCCAAAGAAAATTGTTTATGCTCGATAAAGCAGTTGATCTCAAAGATTTGCGCAGTCCTCCGGGAAATCGTCTAGAAGCATTGAAAGGAGAGCGTAAAGGTCAATATTCTATCCGTATTAATGACCAGTTTCGTATTTGTTTTGAATGGCGCTCTAATGGCGCCTATGAAGTTGAAATCGTAGATTATCATTGATCTGTAGGAGGTCGAGATGAAAAATTATATTGCTATTCATCCCGGAGAAATTTTACGAGAGGAATATTTAAAAGAATATGCTCTCTCTGCTTATGCTCTTGCAAAAGCATTAAATGTTCCACGCACGAGAATAGAACGTATTGTTGCTGAAAATAGTCCAGTGACTCCCGATACAGCTCTCAGATTAGCCTATTTTTTTGATACTACTGCTGAATTTTGGCTTAACATGCAAGCTGCTTATGACGTTAGTATATTACAAACTGAAAAAGCAGACGAATTTGCCAAAATCAATAAATTTGAATGTAGGGTTTAACCACTCCCCACCTTTAACGATAGGGAGGGGAGTTGTGTTTTTAATTAAGCAACCTTTTTAATGGGGTTGTCTAAATTTGGTTCATAAGTTCGCAACAAAGAATCCATACGATGTGGTAGTTCTGAAGCTCCAAAATCTGTCAAAATTGCCAAGATTTTTGTAATATTGGGCACGTCATCTTGAAGCTTTAAAACTAGAACATTTTCTATTGCATTCATAGTTTGAACCAGAGCACTACAATCTTTGTCGCTCACATTTTCATCATTAGAAAATTGAGATAATGCCATCCACAAATCGCATAAGAAGTTGGTATCTATTTTCATTGCACACCCCCAAAGATTTGTTCTCTCAAACATGCCAATCCTCTAGATGTGATTTTCGTTGAAGGGAGCACCTTTTCTGTACCATCCGGTCTTTGAATGGTAATAGCGGGACAATCCATGAATCCTTTCTTAATTTTGTCTTGATAAGGTAACAAAGGCGCCCCTGGAGCCCGTCGATACACCCAATCATGTTTACGCAAGTAATCAGTTAAATCCTTTGGTCGTACCTCTAACATCTTTGCTGCTTCAATAAGACCAAACAAACCATCAGAACGCTTTAAACCTTCCAAAGCTTTTGCTTTTGGTGCTAATTCTGCAATAACATGATCTTTTTGCTCTATTTGACTTTGTAAGTGATTCAAGACACCAAGCAATGCTTCCGGTTTGGAGTAGTCGACTTGCGGTGTTGCTACTTGTTTCAAAAGTCGTTCACATTTGATAAAGTATTGACGCGCTTCATGCCCTTTATCATTGAAAGATGTTTAGCCATGTCTAACGTAATGTAGTATTCTTTTACCTTTCCACCGCTTACTAAATTTTTAGTAAGCGTTATAAAGTTTATATTTTCCTGAAATTTACATTCTTTAATGCGATTTTTAATCCAATCATTAAAGCGAGCTTTTATTTCTAAAAACGTATGTAAATCACGCGCGTTAACAGTTTGAACAGTTTCCTGATCAATAACCTGTTCTCTAATTTCTATAAGAGTATTCATAATGAATTCCTTGTTGATAGATGTTTCTTAATGACACTCTAGAAAAGTGCCGGGTGCTAAGAAACACGGCAACAAGCCCGTCGTTATGCTTTCCCCCGAAAGGGTATTTTATGGCATAACCACACCCGACAAGACCAGTATACGCTATACGCATATAATGAGTCAAAGCCTTTACAATGTGCGGAAGACTGATTATTTCGGCAACCAATCCGCTTGTTGTTTTAAGGTGTTTCTTAGGCACCTGATTCGATTATTCATACTCCTACTATAATGTCAAGCCACTTTCGATAATTTTTAAATTTTTGCTATTGGCAATTTGTAATTATTGTAAAAAAAAGAGTTGATTTATACTTTAAGATAAAATATATTCAATCTGTTAAGATTAATTATCCGTCCTTTGGAGTTCTATTTGATGCTTACACCATTTGGTAAAACCATACGAAAACTCCGTATTGATCGTGCAGAACGCCTTTTAGATATGGCTGATAAATTAGGTATATCTGTAGCGTTTTTATCTTCTGTCGAGATTGGCAAAAAATCTGTGCCTGTTGGTATGGAAGAAAAGATCATAGAATTATACGATTTAGATCAAGATATGGCTTCTCTCTTAAGAAAAGAGGCTGATTCCTGCCGTAAGAGTTTTACAATAAAGTCTTCTAATTTATCCACAGGTGAACTTGTTGGTATGTTTGCTAGAGTTATAGATAACATTTCTCCAGAAAATATAGAAAAAATGAAAAAATTATTGAAACAGATAAAAGAAAAAGAAGGTAAATAGAAGGTGTATAAAAGCATTGATTATGAAGTTCCTCCTCGTAGTTGGCACAAAATTAGTTATTTAGCTGGTTTATTTCGAATGGAATTACAATTGTCAGATGTCCAATATTTTCCAGTAATGGAGTTTATTGAACACATTTTGCCTAATATGAAGCTAGATTTTCATTTACGTATCGCAGATAAGAAAGAACTTGGAAATGTGGGTGGTTTAACTGATCCACAAGGTAAGTTCATCGTTTTAAGAGAAGATATTTATAGAGATGCGTACGATGGTAATGGTCGTGCAAGATTTACAGTTGCTCATGAATTTGCTCACCTCTTTTTACATACAAATTTACCCTTACAACGCGTAATTGATTCTCATGAAATACCTGCTTATCGCAGTTCAGAACGGCAAGCTGATCAGTTTGCCGCTGAACTTTTAATGCCACGTTCAGGTATGCCCAAATTTAAGACTCCAGAAGAGGTCGCTAAGTGCTATAAAGTTTCATTACAAGCAGCAAAGGTTAGAATGAAAACATTAAATATTAAATCAGAATAAAAAGGGTTTGAGTTGCAGCTCAAACCCATAAAGAGTTTACGTTAGGTTATGGTTCGCTAACGTAAAACCAGACAGGAAACAGCAAGATGCAACCTGTAGCAGTAAAAATTGTATCATTGTGAATGTCTCTTGTCTAGGTCTATTCACCGAGAAAGTTATCTAATGGATAACAAAAAAAAATTAAAAGAAAGTAAAACCTACGTTTTTCGTACATGGCGTAGATGTCCTCATACGGGTCAAAAACTTTACGCAAAACACTATGGGCGAAAGGCTTGGCGCATTCCTATCTATGATACATAAAAGTATCTAAAAAAAGCAGAAGGGGGATATTTTATTCCCCTTTCGCATCTCAGAAATGTAATCAAAGCTGTTTGCTAGATGAAGATTCGTTACGCAAGATAAGTTTATACATACCGGATTCAGAGGCTTGGACATCTGTGATCACGAAGTGCTCTTGAGAAGAGGGGGCTTTGTTGTTTTCAGGGGAAATGATTACAACATTATCTTCCGGTTTTGGTGGTAATCCTCCAATGTCATTGATACAAAGATCAAGTTCCTTTCTTGCAATTGTCGTGGGGATTCTGCCACCGGCGTCCGATTCTGAATGCTTAATGCCGTAAATCGCTGTGATACGAAAAGATTGCTGGTTGTCCTTTCGCGTGTAGATGATGGGCTGCCCAAAAGTGTTGCGCACATCTTTAACCATTTGGTTTAGCAGCCCGTG
>NZ_JBHILU010000032.1:0-4896 GCF_042193495.1 Bartonella sp. TS82HLJMH
TTTGGTGTTAAATCTTCAATGATGGTGTCTTTTTGATCTATTTGACCTTGTAGGTAATTCAAAAAGCCAATCATAGCTTTTGGACTTGAATAGTCGATTTGTGGTGTTACTGCTTGCTTTTCCAACTCTTGCCAACGGTCTATAATCCTAGCGCGTAATGTCATGCTGTAACCAGATACGAGAATTAAGCATTCACGTTTGGGGAGGTTATAACAAGGGAGAGTGCGACCAGTTGAATCTTTGTAAAAACCTACAAATTCACTCAGCCCAAATTTGGGCTCAGTACTTTTAGAGTGCAGCTCTTCAAGCATTTGCTTAATATCACGCATAACGTGTTTATGTTGTTTACTACACAATTCTGCAATTTCACGACTAGACATGGTTGGAATTGTTGTGTTTTGAAAATTTCTTTTAGATGTTGTGATAAAATTATGCATGCTTCACTCCGTTCGTTGTGACAACATTGTCATTGTGCTTAATTTGCTGTCTTAGATGTCTTAAGAAATCTTCTAATGTTTCAGGATTTGAATAATCGATTTTTGAATTTGCTTTTTTTTCGCATTTCAGAAAATATTCACGCACTTGTTTACCTTTGAGACCAGGTTCACAAATGGCAATGTGTTTTGCTGTGTCTAAAGTGAGAGCATAATCTTTAAAAGGATTTCCACGTGAGGAGTTTGATAATTCTTTAGTAGAAAGTACAAAGTCGACATCTTCTCTAAAGCTAAGTTCTTTAATACAGTTTGTTATCCACTTTCTAAACTCGGTTTTTACCTCTAAAAAGGTATATAAATCACGAGCGCTAATAGTTTGAACCTTTTGATGCTGAATAATATTGTATTGAGTAGCAAGAAGCTTTTCCATTACGAACCTCATGTTGATGGGATTGATGAATGAAAGGGGGCGCTTTTAAAAGCGCCCTTTAGAATTTTTAAAGCACATCACAAGGACGCAAACGGTGTTGTTGTTCGTAGGTACCGTAAATCTCATCATTATATTTTTCGTCTGCTAAATCAGATAAAAGATCGTGGTAAGCATCACTTTCACGTACAAAGTCATGAACTTTACTATCCTCATGGAGATGTTCGATATTTTCTTTTACATATGCTTCTGCAATTTCTTCAGAGATATCTTCACAATTATTCTCAGAAGGATTTATACGAAAGATTTGGATTGCATCATCTACCTCATCAACAATGCTTAGAATTTGGCTTGCATCAAGTGGTCCAGACTCTGCAATGTGTTGATCTTTATCGTAGGCAACTAATAAAATTTCATTGGAATTTATAAGAATTGGATTTTCCATAATTGCTCCTCCCTAACGCCTCTTGGCAATTGTTTGTGCGTGGTTTATGAGATATTTATACCATTATGGTAATATTAAGTCAATACCAAAATGGTTATTTTTTTATTTTATATTTGGAAGGGGCGAAATAATGGATAAAAATCTATTGATTGATGAAAAAATATTAGCGTTTTGGAAAAAATTAACAGAGGATGAAAAAAAGAAATTTATTATTTCTTTTCTTGATAAAATGAAGAAAGAAGATCAAGAAGTTTAACTTTGTTATCATAACTTAGATGTTCGAGCATATCTTCTATTTGTGCATCTAAGTTATTTGTCTCCTGTTCTGAAAACATCAATTGTTTAGGGGTAACGGATAAGTGAGGTGCTAAACGTATAGCCCATTCTTTTGTTAATTTCCGATGACCATTTTCTAAGCGAAAAATCTGTGGTTGACTCGTACCTGCTAATTCAGCTAACTTTTTAGAGCTTAAGCCCATTTTCTCTCTGAAAAATTTTAAGTTATTCATGATTCTTATCCTATAAAAAAATTTTTATCTTTCAAATACCAATACGGTAAAAATCTCTTGCACTAAAAATACCACTATGGTATGATTTGGGAATGTTTAAGCTAAAATCATATTTATTGAAGAATAATATTACTTACGCTGAGTTTGCAGCCTCTATAGGTGTTACACAGACATCAATAGCGCGTTACATAAATAAGAAGAGATTTCCTCAGCCTAGGATAATAAAGCAAATAGCAAAGATTACGGATAATTATGTAAGTCCTAGTGATTGGTATCAAGAAAATTTTACTACTGCAATACAAGAAAAAGCAACGCCTTCTTTTGTCAAGGGTTCCACTGTTTGCATGAAGCCATGTGAACAAAATGAAATGTTGCAATCTCAATATGAAGAAAAGAATGAACAGCAACAGCAGCCTTCACACTCTTAAAGAAGAAAGATCATGAGAAACGGAATATTGAAGAAACTCTACACACGGATTTGTAGATTAATAGGTTGTAATACGAAAATTGAGAATGGAGATAAGTTTGTGAAAGAATTTATACAAATACCGGATCGTGATTGTAGCATAGAAGATCTTATAAAACGACATAGAACTCATACAAAAGTTCTTGCAAAACAAGAAGAATGGCATAAGTCACAATTTGATAATTGGATGAGATGGCATGAAGCAACTCTTGCAGAGCGAGATAAGTCAATTGAACAACAGCAAGTAGTACTTGAAAACCTATCCTCTTTAATTAAGCAAAAAAATGAAACGCTATACAGCCAAAGGCTAAAGTTAGCTTCACAGATGAAAGTTATTGATGAATTAAACAATAAAATCACTGAGTTAATCAACAAAAAAGAAGAACCGAGATTGATCGATTTTATTTTTGCAGGAGAAGTTTTTTAACTTGCGTCATTTGAGCCAAAAATGAGGATTGTTAATTAACAATGAATCATTGCGAGGTTCCTTTTTCAAAAACATTTTGCAAGACAGGCAATCACAACGCGCCCTGTCACAACAGCAGCATTTAGACTCTTAAAAAGAAAGATCAGAGATGATAGATGTCCCACAAATCTCCATAAGCAAAGTTCAGTTGATTGATCTTGTTAATAAGATTGGACGGGAAGACATATATTATGGTGTCCGTTCGCCTCAAGATACATGTTTTGAAACACGCATAGATCCCTTATCAAATGGTTGTCTTGTCTATATACTGCATAGTATCTTTGCACGTGATGATAAAAAATATTTTCCGTTATCGCCGTACGATGATTTTAATAAATGGTTTTTATCTGTGTTTACGCAAGCTTTTACAACTTGGTTTGATAATTATTTTTCTCAAGAGCTGTCATCTTTTTATCGCTTAAATGAGCTAATCTTATTTATAGCCTTAGTCAAAAATAGGCTTGATTTCTTAAGGGATAAACTCATCGAAAAAAGAGAAGAAGAAATCAAATTAATAAATGATGCGTGTAGTGTGCGTCTGAATCTGAGTTAATCCAATTTTTTAAAACTTATAACTACGCGCTCTGTCATAGCACACATATAAATACTTAGAGCTTTAAAGGGGGGATTATGATCACTAACGCACAAACCATTTTATGTCTTGATCTAGGGACTAAGACAGGCTGGGCGATATGCGGTGCGGATGGTCATATAACAAGCGATACAGAAGATTTTCAATCACGCCGTTTTGAAGGCGGTGGTATGCGTTATTTACGCTTTAAACGGTGGCTTACTGAACTAAAGAGATCTGTTGATGAAATTGACGCGGTGTATTTTGAAGAGGTGCGCCGGCATGTGGGTACAGACGCTTCTCATATTTACGGAGGCTTTCTAGCAACCTTAACAGCGTGGTGTGAACATCATCAGATACCATATGAAGGCATTCCTGTTGGCACAATTAAGAAGGCAACAACAGGAAAAGGTAACGCCTCAAAAGTAGAAATGATTAAGGCGGTGTGTGCAAAAGGACATACGCCTAAAGACGACAACGAAGCAGATGCTTTAGCAATTTTATATTTAATGAAAGAAGGGGGCGCGCATGTCTAATGCAATGCCATGGATAAGATTCCATTTGTATGACTGGATAAGTGGTACAAATGGAATGACATCTGAACAACGGGGGGTTTATATAACCCTTCTCGTTTGCATGTATGAAAAAAAAGAACCACTTAAAACAGATTTTCAAACGCTTGCACGCGTTTGTCATTGTTCGCAGAAAAAATTTGCAGCTATTGTCGAATATCTCATGAGAAATAATAAACTTGTTGAGACAGATAATGGGTTGTGGAATACGCGCGTTGAAGACGAACTCAATAACCTCAGTGAAGAGCTAGATAATTTTACCTTTAATAATAATAAAGAACAGGAGGTAAAATATGTCAACTAAATTGGCTTGGACGAGACTTAATACAGACCAGTGGCTATTTAAACTCTCTGATTTACCACCTATGGAAGTCAATGTTTATGTGAAGTTGCGGATAAGAATGTTACACACGCGTGAGCCTCTTTTGAATGATGCACGAATATTATCTCATTTTACTTGTTGTTCAGTAAAAAGATTTGAAAAGGCGTTAAATTATTTATTTAGATCTGGACACATCATTTGTTTAGAAGATGGACGCTTGTGGAGTTTAGATGTTGAAGAAGAACTCAATAACTCAAATGAAAATTTAAATAAGTTTTCAGAGAGAGCAAAGAAAGCAGCGCAGGCAAAATGGGCAAAACATCATAAAGCAAAAACAATGAGTGATGATCAAGATGCTAAAAATGCTAAGCATGATGCTAACGGTATGCTTAAGGATGCTAAGCATGATGCTTGTGGGGATTTTAGCAATGCACAAGAAATGCTTAATGATGCCATTAACAATAACAATAACATATATAATAAAAAAACTAAAACTATCGTTTTAGCAAAAAAAGAAATTGGTTCTGAAAGTTTAGAAACAATCGATTTGGTTGACGAACCAACAGAGGTTGCTGCTGTTGAGGCCACATCAGAGCAAATCACAACCTCATCAGACAACCAACCTCCCATTCACGAGCAAGAGAACATTTCCCAAAAAGCAAAACGAGCGAAAGCTAATCGCGG
>NZ_JBHILU010000033.1:0-4886 GCF_042193495.1 Bartonella sp. TS82HLJMH
GTTTTAAGAAAAGACTTTAAAAATAGCCTATCATTCTATTCAATTTAACAAAAAGGCAGCACATTGTGCTGCCTTTTCGCTTTATATAAATCCTAATGACACTAAAACTACCCCCTCCCTTTTTATCAAGAAAAATATAAGGTATTTTTATCCAGAATATATTAAAACCCACAAATAATGAAAGCGGAAACCTTTTAATAAAAATGTAGTTTTATTGACCAAAGTACCTTTCATTTAAAGCTTTTTATTAATTACGTTTTTAAACTTAAGATATGTCTGTTTTATCGCTCTCAATAAGATAAGCGATTATAAGAAACTTTCCCCTCATCTGAAAACTCAAACAAATTTTTTTGTCTATAAAATATTCAAACAAGAAAAAGCACAAAAAACTATAAATGATAGGATGGTAAAATATATTTTCGTATTAAGTGAAAATATCTTCTAATAATTATTATAAAATGTCTTAAGACACATAAATAACTCTCAGTAATTATCAAAAATTACTTTTATTATTTCATCAAGACATAAAAAATAATCCCACTACAAACAGAAAATAAATAAACTCATTTAATAAAAAATAAACTATACATACTATACATTTTCATGAAGATTATTTAAAATATTTGACATAGAAGTAAAAGTAGCTTACCGAGCTAGAGGTAATGTAACAACACTAAGAACAATAACTCATTTTCTATTCTTCTTATGAGGTCGGTGGGGAAATGAATGTTGGGGACTTCAAAGGAGAATACGGATGTATAAAAAATCCCTTTTATCATATACAGCAACAATCGCGATCATACTCTCTAGTATCTATTCCAATGCACATGCTGAATCTCTTGAAGCTTCAGGAGAAGGACAAACCGTCATCGGAGAAACCGGAAAGACCTATGAAATTCTTCATGCAAAAGAAAGTGGCAAAATCACTGGTGAAAATTTAACAATAACCGGAAATAAAGAAACCAATAAAGGCCCCAGCGAAGGCGGTATCACCCCTCCTCCCGAATCATCTTCTTTAGAATCACCCGCTGCTGTAACAGCTGAAAGCAAGAACAGTATGATCACATTAACGGGGGATAAAACAACCATTAAAGGAACTGATTCTGCCATTATCGTAGGTGTTGAAGCAAAAGACGGTGGCACGATCTCCATAACTGGAGGCTCCATTAATGCTTCTGATTTTGGTGCGATCTTCATGAACAGTAACAGCGACAAAAACAAGCTGGAAAATGTAACAATATCAAGCGGTGATGATAAAACACTACTGGGATTCGGAGCAGGAACAGAAAACAGTACAGTCACTTTAAAGGATGTAATCATAAAACAAACAAACAATGCTGTAAGTGCACAAGGTGGCTCTACAATAACAATCACTGGAGGTTCATTTGCTTCAAAAGAAGCAACAATAGTTGCCTCGCAAAACAGCAAAGTCACTATAAACGATTCTACGATTACATCATCTGACGACTCTGGACTCTGGGCAAAAGAAAGTGGCACGATCTCCATGACTGGAGGCTCTATTAATGCTTCCCACGCTGGTGCTAGTTTCTTGAACAGTAACAGCGACAAAAATAAGCTGAAAGGTGTAACAATATCAAGTAATGAAGACGGAAAACAAATAACCTTTGGAGTAAAGGTACAAGAGAACAGTACAGTCACTTTAGAAGATGTAACCGTAAAACAAGCAGAAAACGCTATTCTTGCAAATAATAGTTCTAAAGTAAAGGTCACTGGAGGCTCATTCGCTTCAAAAGAGGCAACAATAGCTGCCTTGAAAAACAGTGACATCACTATAGAGGGCGCTCAAATTACATCATCTGATAACTCTGGACTCATGGCACAAAATGGTGGCTCAATCTCTATGAATGGAGGTTCCATTAAAGCTTCACAAGCTGGTGCTTACTTTTTGAACAGTAATAGCGACAAGAACAAACTAAAGGATGTAGAAATATCAAGTAATGAAGGCGGAACACCTATACTCTTTGGAGTAAAAGCAGAGAAGAACAGTAAAGTTAATTTAGAAGGTGTAAGATTCTCTCAAGCAGACAGTGGTATATCTGCAGATAGTAATTCTGAAATAACAATCTCTAAAGGAGAGTTTGACTCTAAAAAGGTAACTATACACGCTGAAAACGGCAGCACAATCACTTTAAAGGACAATACTAAAGTTACATCATCTGATAACGTTGGGCTCATGGCAGAACAAGAATCCACAATCAACATGACCGGAGGAGAAGTAACTGGAAAAACAGGAGTCGTTGGAGCAAAAAATGGCGGACACATTACGGTAGAAAATGTTACCCTAACAATAGATGGCGCCGATCCCATTGAAAATAACGAATCAATTACAAGTGGTTTTGGTGCATTTTCTGAGGGTAAAGATAGTCTAATTGAGTTAACTGGAAATGATACAAAGATTAAAAATAGTATAATTGGACTTCAGACAAAAAAAGAGGGTGCAATCAGTATGAATGGAGGCTCCATTAATGCCTCATACGTTGGTGCTCGCTTTACGGAAAGTAAAAGCAACAAAAACAAACTGAAGAATGTAATAATATCCAGCAATAAAGAGAATGAGCTACTAGTCAATGGAATCAATGCAGGAAAAGAAAGTATAGTCTCTCTAGAAAATGTAAACGTAAAACAAGCAGAAAACGCCATTGTTTCAGATAGTAATTCTAAAATAGAGATTACTGGAGGATCGTTTGATGCAAAACTAGCAACAATCGCTGCTCTAAACGGCGGCACCATTATTTTAACCGACAATGCACAAATTACATCATCTGATAACTCTGGGCTCTATGCACATGACAATGGCGTAATCAAGATGACTGGAGGAACTGTAGCTGGAAAAATAATAGCATTGTCTGCAGAAAATAGCGGACATATTACCATCACAGATGGTACTCTAAAAACAACAGACGATGGTATCGGTGCAGATGCTGATGGCTCTAAAAGTGTGATTGAGTTGGAAAATACAACGGTCAGTGATAGTGCAATTGGTCTTAAAGCAGAAAACAATGGTGCAATCAGTATGACTGGGGGAAGCATTAAAGCTTCTGTAGCTGGTGCTGTCTTTTCTAAAAGTGAGAGCGAAGAAAACTATCTGGACAATGTGATAATATCAAGTAGTAAAGGCGGTGCGCTACTAGGCTATGGAATTCAAGCAGAAGAAACAAGTAAAGTCACTTTAAAAAATGTAACCATCTCTGACGCAATTAATGCCGTAGCTGCGTATGACAATTCTACAATAAAAATCTCTGGGGGATCATTTAAGGCAGAAGATGAAACAATATATGTAGCAGATGGCGGCACCATCAATTTAGACGATGCAGCACAAATTACCTCATCTAATAGTTATGGACTCCGTGCAGACGGTTTAAACTCTACCATCACAATGAATAAAGGACACGTCAAAGGGGACCGTACAGCATTGAGTGCGGAAGGTGGTGGTCATATTACGGTCACAGGTGTTACTATCACAACAGAAAAGCAGCTTAGCGGATTAGGTGCAAGTGTTATCAATTCTAATAGTATGATCGAATTGCGTGGAACAGATATTAAAGACACTTCGACTGGACTCCTTGCACAAGACGGCGGCGTAATCAAAATGAAGAAGGGAACCATTACAACTTCTACAGTTGGTGCTACCATTTCAAACAGTAAGAGCAACGAAAACAAATTGGAAGATGTGACAATATCAAGCAATGGAAAAGGTAACTCGATCATATTTACAGGATTAAATGCCCAAGCAAGCAATATCACTTTAGAAAATGTACACATTACACAAGCATTCACCGGCGTAATGGCAATGGATCATTCTCAAATCACAATCTCTGGAGGATCATTTGCTGGAAACAATGTGGGAATACGTGCAGAGAGTGGAAGCACCATTACTTTAGCCGAAAATGCCCAAATTACATCATCTAATGGTTATGTCCTCCATGCAACCGGCTTAGACTCCACCATCACAATGATGACAGGACGTATAACAGGAACAGAGGCAGCATTGGCTGTTGAAAACGGTGGGCATATTGATGCAACAAATATTTCTGCAACAGCAGAGAAAAATGGCATAAAATTTGAAAATCCTGAAGAAGATACAACCTCAGAAGTTAATTTAACCAACGCAAAGCTTCACATTAAAAACGGTACTGGAATTAATGTAGATGAGTCAACCGGCACAGTCAATCTTGGCGAAAAATCAGAAATCCGTGGTGATGTTTTACTAGTAAACAAAGATTCAACAAAAGGAAATAATTTCACTTTCACCCTCAATTCTGATGACTCCATATTAGAGGGTAGAGCAAAAATTATTAACAGCCCTAAAACAATCTTTAATTTGCAAAACAATACACAATGGATTGTAAAAACCAGTACAAAAGAAAAAGATGGTGATGGCAATCTGCTTGATATTGCTCAAAGGTCTCGTTCTGATATTTCCACGCTTAATCTCGATAATAGCTCCATTATCTTTAGCGAACCGACAGAAGAGCATTATCACACATTGCACATAGGTTCTGGTAAACCAGACACGCAAGAAGTTTACAAAGCCTCTGGTGATGCAAAGATTTACTTCAACATTGCTTGGAGTGATGGTGTTGCAAGTGCCGATCAAAAAACCGATAGACTTTTGATCAATGGGGATGTCTCAGGCAACACAACAGTTTATATCAAAAGCGATTCAGGAGATGAAAGTAGTGTAGTAAATGCTGCTGATCCTTCAAATATAGGTGGTCTCTCGCTCATTCAAGTTTCTGGAAAAGCAAAGGAAGACTCTTTCAAACTGGCAAATGGCTATACCACCAGAAATCGTTTGCCTTATAAATATACGCTAACGGCCTATGGACCAGAGTCAAGCAATGGTAAAGCTGATGTTGCGCAAA
>NZ_JBHILU010000034.1:0-4867 GCF_042193495.1 Bartonella sp. TS82HLJMH
TTTGCTGGTGCCTCTCCTTATCCTTTTGCTTTGCCTATTGCTCAGTCTCTCCAAGACAACGCAAAAAAGGTTGGGGTGCGTTTTAAGATTGAACGTTTTGTAGGAACACAGTTACTTTCAAAATTATTTTCACGTAGTTTTGATACGATTTTTTTCGGATGGAATAATGATTCTGCCGATCCTCATACAATGGCTTCACGCCTTATTTACAATCCTGATAATAGGTTTGAGGCTAAAAATACAGCCTATGCTAGTTGGTGCCATGGGTATTTGGATGAAACTATGAATCAAAAGGTTCAAGATGCGTTGTTTGAAAAAGATTCACAGAAACGGGCGCAAATGTATGCTGATTTGCAACGTGAATTTATGCAGAAAGGACCCTATGCTTTTATCTATCAGACGTATCATACTGTAGCGATGACACCTGATGTCAAAAAATGGGTTTGGAATAGTGCACCACGTATTTTTTACAGTGCAATTGAAAAATAAGAAGGCAGCAGGTTTATAAAATATAAAAATATGATCATGGTATATTTGATGTATTGCAAAGCTCTTTAACACTTTGCAATACGTTGAATTTTATCGGGAATGGATTACTATGTTGTGTAGAGAGTTTTATTTTAGGAATTCTTATGAAAGGTGTATTTGTGTGGATGTTAAGATTAAATATTTTAACTTCTATTGATACAGCTTTCAGATGAAATAATGAATCTGGAGATCCTCATACAATGGCTTCAAGCTTTTTTATAACTCGGATAATCGGTTTGAAATTCAAAATATAAGCTGTTTTAGCCAGTGTTATGGGTATTTTGATGAAGCTATAAATAAAAAGTTTAAAGATTGTGTTGTTTCAAAAAGATTCACAGAAACGGGCGTAAAGAATTGAAAAATGGTAAGTTTGTTTAGTGAAAAAACAGGTGTAACAAATGTGGCAGAATTTACTGTTTCCGAAATAGCAGGAGCTCTAAAGCGTGTTGTTGAAGAAAAGTTTGGTTATGTACGGGTGCGTGGGGAGATATCAGGTTACCGTGGTACTCATGCTTCGGGACATGCTTATTTTGCTTTAAAAGATGATAAGGCACGGTTGGAAGCTGTTATTTGGCGTGGAGTGATGGAAAAGCTCAAATTTCCTCCTGAAGAAGGGATGGAAGTGGTTGCTGTTGGTAAACTTACAACTTATCCAGGGTCATCGAAATATCAAATTGTCATTGAGGCTCTTGAACCAACGGGGGTTGGTGCTTTGATGACACTTCTTGAAAATCGTAAGAAAAAGTTTGTGGAAGAAGGCTTATTTGATGAAGCAAAGAAAAAACCTTTGCCTTATATGCCTCGAATTATAGGCGTTGTAACATCACCAACAGGTGCTGTTATTCGTGATATTATTCATCGTATATCCGATCGTTTTCCGTTACATATTTTGGTTTGGCCTGTACGTGTTCAGGGGGAAACAAGTGGGAGAGAGGTAGCTGTTGCTGTTGAAGGTTTTAATGCTCTTGCTCCAGAAGGACTTATTCCAAAACCTGATCTTATTATTGTTGCACGGGGAGGGGGAAGTTTAGAAGATTTGTGGGGGTTTAATGACGAAGCTGTTGTTCGTGCTGTTTATGCCTCTGCTCTTCCCGTTATTTCTGCTGTTGGGCATGAAACGGACTGGACTTTGATTGATTATGTTGCTGATTGGCGTGCTCCAACTCCTACAGGAGCTGCAGAAAAGGCTGTTCCCGTTAAGCTTGATCTTGAAGTATGTGTTGCGTCTCTTGGGGCACGTTTGCGCAAGGGACTTGTACGTTCTTTTGATTTTCATCAACAAAAGTTGCGTGCAGCCAGACGTGGTCTTCCCACTGTCGATCAACTTTTTGCTCTACCTCGGCGTGGTTTTGATGAAATTTCAAATCGATTACAGCGTGCTCTTTGTGTGAGCTACGATAAAAAATGTTTTTCTTTTCACACTCTTCGTTTACGTCTTTCGCTACGTTTGTTAAATAGTGAAAAAGCACAACGCAATACAAAGGAATATACGGCGCGCCTTCATCGTGCTTTTGTGCGTAGTGTGGAAAAACAACGTGCCAAAATAGAGCTTGCATTTAGGCTTTTAAAAAGCACTTCTTATCAGAATATTTTAGAGCGTGGTTTTGTTTTGGCTTTGAGGCAAGATAATAAGCCCATTAAACGGTTGACTCAGTTTCCTGAAACAGGGCAAATAAATTTACGCTTTTTTGATGGTGATATCAGTGTTGCAATACAAGAACCTGTTTTTTCTAAACGTTCAAAACACAAGCAGATAAAGTCGCCAAGTGATGATCAAGGAACTCTCTTTTAATACGGTTAATGCCATGCTTGCGGAAGGTCTTCTTAAGGGGGGGGATGGAAAAGTTCGTTGCGCATGGGCTGGAACGGATTCACTTTATTGTGCTTATCATGATAACGAATGGGGAAAACCTGTTTTTGAGGATATCTGTTTGTTTGAAAAAATTTGCCTTGAAGGTTTCCAAGCGGGACTTTCTTGGTTTACAATTTTAAAAAAACGCTCTTTTTTTTGCATTGCATTTGATGACTTTGACTTTGAAAAGATTGCTCATTATGATGAGCTAAAGGTGCAAATGTTAATGCAGAATAAAGACATTGTTCGCCATCAGGGAAAAATTCAATCAGTGCTTAATAATGCGCTTAGAGCACAGGAAATTATAACAGAGTGGGGGAGCTTGTCCCGCTATTTTTGGTCTTTTCAGCCACTACAATCAGAGCGTTATGAAAAGATAGACTTTCAAACACTGTCGGCTCATCCTACAACCCCTGCTTCTCTTCGTCTTTCTCAAGACTTGAAGAAACGTGGCTGGACATTTGTTGGTCCCACAATTTGTTATGCTTTTATGCAGTCCGTAGGGATTGTTAATGATCATCTTGAAGGATGTTTTTGTCGATAAATTGGCCAACGTTCTTTTGTAAGGGTAATGATCAATAGAATAATAATTGAATTGTTTAATAAATGTATAGATTATACAACTCCACTGTATAAGATAATTGAAATATACAAACTATACAATATCAATGATTTTCTACTGTTGTTGGCACTCAAAACGATAAAGGCATAATTTTGAAGATGAAAAAACAGATGCAAAAAAGGAGTGATACCTTAACGGTCATGTATCTGAGGTGAGATGATGGTAATGTCTTGTATGTTTTAAAGAAACATCTAGTGTACCAAAGCCCATTTTGCAACGCAGCCCATGAATGGTATAACAGTCAATCCATTGTGCATTCCATCTTTATGCTTATGAAGGAGCAAATCAGCACCATCACACACTTTACTAGCTCTCAATGTTGAATAGTCCTTGGCATTTGAAATGGTTCAGAAGAGGGTGTTTTTATTTCTGTTAATGACATGACCGTTATAATAAGTAATGAATATTTTATTCATGTTTATTGACGAATACAAAGTGGTTTTTAGAAGGGGCTGTTGTTGCATTGTTATATTTTACTTTGGTTGTATGACTTGTTGGTTTATTTGTGTGTAGGTCGATTTCTTGATACTTACCTAGGCAATAAAAATAAAATGCAGCATAAGATAATTGAAATATACAAACTATACAATGATGAAAAATTGAAGTTAAATGACTCAAGCTGCTTGTGTTGGGTTTTATTATCTGATAGTTTTCTTCTATTAGAGAGTGATCTTGCCGCGTGTGCGCTCCAATTTTTGGGAAGATGATTAAGCTCAGGCAGGCTTGTATCCACTACATTGCTTAGTTGAATCTCTGTATGTTTCTGCTGGAAACAAGAGTTTTGTTGCAGTATGTTGTTTTCTGTTCTATTTTTATAGTGATAAAGCAATGATGCACACTAAAGTTTAGAAGAGTTTATATTCGTTATGTCTTGGGGGGTAGTGTGATGAATTTTGTTTTTATCAATGGAGAAGTGCATTTTAGTGTGTATTCTTTTATTGCAAGTTTTATCTCTCAAAAGATAAGGCTTGGAAGGGGTGATTCTTCTCATTGTTCCTTTATTTTTGTTAACGTGTTCGGTTTTGTTGATAAAAACGTAAAACTTTTGACACTTAGTTTTCAAAAGATTAAGCAGATTTTTGTGTGGTGGGGGGTAGAGTTTTAGAAAAGATCTTTTCTTATGCCTTTCTGCTATTTTAGTGCAGTTTTGATCATGTAGTAAAGATGCGGCGCATCTTGAAATTGAGTGTTTGAGGAGAGTGAGAATTTTTAAAGCTTACCATTTTGGGGGCTACAAGGCTTATCGTTTTGATAATTAATGGGGCTGGTATACGGCATTATCGTATGCAAAGAAAGGTTATGAAAGAATGTGATACTGGTTAGCAAAACATATATTGTATGTTCGCTAGGGTTTGATTGAGATGTAAGTCAATGAATTTATAAAGTAGATGACTCTGTATAGGCGATTAGAATGTATTTATTCAATGTGTATAATTATAAATTTGCCATGTTATTTCAGCGTCATTAATTAATAAAAAATAAATAAAGGGAAATGTTTATGAACTTGAAGAAAACAATGTTGAAAAGTAGTAGCTCTCTTGTTGCTGCTCTTATTGCACTGGGAGTAGTTGTACAACAGGTTTCAGCAAAAACACCAGCTAATACTCTTGTGATGGCTTGGAATCTTGATGCAATCAGTACGTTTGATCCTGCCCAAAGCAATGATGTTTATGCAAGTGAAATTATTGGAAATGTTTGTGATAATTTGGTCAGTACTGCGACAGATGATCCAACGAAAATAGTTCCGTCTTTAGCAACGCATTGGGATGTTTCAGGCGATGATCACAATACGGTGATTACCTTTCATTTGCGTGATGGTTTGAAGTTTAACGATGGTAGATCAGCCAATGCCAATGACCTTGTTT
>NZ_JBHILU010000035.1:0-4705 GCF_042193495.1 Bartonella sp. TS82HLJMH
TTTACCGGTCAAGGTGTGATTGATGTGAAAGTGATGCGGCGCACCACCACGGTGAAGATATGGACGCAAGTGGACCCGCAAGCGCAAGTCTTTACCCCCGATGAAACACGGCAAATCACCGGTATTGACTTTCATCTTTGCAAAATCGGCAATCAAAACCATGATCTGGTGATTGATTTGGTCACCACAGAAAACGGTTATCCGACCGCCGATATTCAAGCGCAAAGCTTTTATTCTATGAAGGGCGCAAAGGCAGGTTGGGCAGAGGCACGCTATGATGTACCACTGTTAGTTCCCGATGACCGCTTAACGGCTTTCGTTATCAAGACAGATGATGCTGATCATTCCGTCTCTTTAGCAAAGCTTGGGGATTTTGATGCAGAACACCAGAGATACGTCTCGAGCCACCCTTACGTGACCGGTCCACGCTTTTCTTCTGTCAATGCGCAAAGCTGGACAGCCCATCAAGATGAGGCTTTAGCCTTTCGAGTACTGGCAGCACGCTACACACAAACAGAAAAAACCATTGATCTTGGCACTTTTAATCTTGTGGACTGCTCTGATTTACAAGTGCGTGCAGCGATTGAATTGCCTTCAAGCGATTGTTCTGTCATCTTTGAAATTGAACGAAACAACGGCACGGTTTATCAACTGCTACCCTTTCAATTGCTAAGCCTTACTGAATATATCAGTGAAAAGGTAAAGCTCCGCGCCATTCTCAAAGGGACAGAGAAGCTCTCACCGGTTTTGTTTGCTCCTGTTCAATTGATTGCAGGAAAGATTCATAAAACAGCCACTTATGTCACCCGTGCTTTTGCCTTTGGCGAAAAGGCAAGGTTAACGAGCTATATCAAAACATTTTTACCAGGCGGTGCAACCTTTACACTCGAGATGCAACTGGATGATGGGGCGTTTGTTCCTTTGAAACTCGACGAAACAGAGCAACTCGCTGAACCGCTTTGGACAGAGCGCAAATTTATCAGTGGTGACAAAACAGCCAAACAAGCACGCTTAAAATTGACCCTTACCGGCGGACCAGCAGCGCGGTCCATGGTGAGTGATTTTGGCGCCGGCATATTATGAGGGGAGAACAGAGATGACCAAAACCAAAAAACTCGACATGGAATTGCCTAAAGAAGGTCGCTTTATCAGTTCTGAATTCCCAATCTTGCGGGAAAACTTGACCAAAATTGATCAAGCCATAATGGAAGTTGAGGAAAAGGTAGAGGGAAAAGCGCCTGCAAAACACACCCATAGCATAAGTGAAGTTGCAGATCTTGAAGCAGCTCTCAAAGGCAAAATGGCAGCCGATAAAACCTTCTCATTTGCTGATTTAAGTGATATCGAGGGGGCAAAAGATGCCGCCAATAATTATGTTCTCTATAAATCAAGCAATAATAACTTCACCTTTGGCAGTGCTGTCTCTCTATTAGGCGCACATCAACATAAAACCGAAGATATCGTGGGGCTCGATGACTTTAGAGCCAAGCTTAATGAAGATCTCACAGCCTATGGTCGCCTACAACAAGCCAATGAATGGAAAAATTACAACACATTTAACAGAAAAGTCACCATGGGTGACGACTTGGAGATCTTGGGCAATTTATCATCTGATTTCTTCAGTCGTCCGAAAAGGAAAGTGGTTACCCGTTTAAGCGCAAATGAAAGTACGCTTAAAGGACCGCTTAAAGTTGATGGTGATCTTGTCTATACCAAGAGCGAAATTGATGCTTTGCTGGACGCGCTAAACAATAGCATGCCAGTAGGAACTGTAATTTATTATCCTGCACTAACAGTTCCAAAGGGATGGTTAAAAGCAAATGGTGCGCTCATTTCACGGAGCGACTATGCACAACTTTTTGCGGTTATAGGCACGACTTATGGTGCTGGCGACGGCAAAACTACCTTTCGCTTGCCAGATTTAAGAGGGGAGTTCCTACGGGGAGTTGATGATAAACGTAATATTGACCCTAATAGAACCATTGGATCACAGCAAGGCGACGCTATCCGTAACATTACAGGCGAATTGAATTTTGATGCCAAGGCTAGAGTTGCAAGTGGCGCTTTTAAATATGGTGGGTTTTCTAATAGCAGCAATACTTCTTCTGGTTCATCCTCAACCATAAAGTTTGACGCATCTAGAAGCGTACCAACCGCAAATGAAAATCGTCCTCGGAATATAGCGCTGTTAGCGCTTATTCGCTATTAAAGCATGCCGAACATGAAACAGATGTTAGCAAAGTTCCGGGACTTCACACTGTTTAATCTCTTCCTCACTCTGAAGGGATAATGTTTTATGAAATACTAGATAAATAATGACATCCCCTGCTTTAAACATGTTGATCACTATTCAAAATGTCATCTAAACCACGATCTAAATCGTCTAATATATTTTGCGGTGCATCTGCATAAACAAAAGATTGTACACGAGAACGCGCTTTTATTAATTCATGATATAAATCAACAGGAAGCAGATCTTTAGCACTTAAGTTCATTTGTTCCATTCTAAATTTAATAGCCTCAATAGGATGAGGAGAAGAAATAGGATAATGTTCTGTTTCATAAGCTTCAATTAACAAAACAAGAGTTTTCATTCTATCAAATTCTGGAGTATTAACTTCTGGCTGCTTATCAAACATTGCAGACACAACTTCTAAAGCTTCTTGGTAATCTCTCTCTGTACAAATTGGTTTGATATTCATTTCTTAAATTCTTTTAGTTCTACAGTATTCCATTAACAATATTTAACTGTAACATTTTTGTTGACAATTGTCACTTAATATATTACATCTTATTTAAAATAAAGTTGTTGAGTTTGCTATGATCAAAACATTTAAAAATAAAGACCTACAATCTCTCTGGGAAACAGGAAAAAGTAAGATTGATAGCAGGCTTCATCAGCGTATTATTCGCCGTCTGGATACTCTTGACGCAGCTTCTCAAGTTAGTGATATCAATGTACCAGGTTATAATTTTCATATGCTTAAAGGCTTTACTCCAACTCGCTACACAATTCATATCAATGGTCCTTGGTGTATCACTTTTGAATTTAAAGACAGACACGTTTACCATGTTGATCTAGAGCAATACCACTGAAGGTTTTAAGATTTGTAAAGGAAACTATCCATGACCACACGTAATCCTAATCGTTGTCCTTCTCATCCAGGAGAAATTTTAGCTGAATCCTTAGAACATTTAAATGCAAGCAAAACCGAAATTGCTAGGATTCTTCAAATATCACGCCAGCACTTGCACGGTATCCTTAAAGGAGAACGTCCAGTCACAGCCGTAACAGCAGCTCGCATTGGTAAATTGTTAGGAAATGGACCAGCCCTTTGGCTACAGCTTCAAGCCAATTATGATACATGGCATGCCTTGAGGGACATTGATGTCTCTTCTATTCCAACACTAAAAGTTAGTAAAAAAGCAGATGTGCAAATGGAGCATAGCCGTTAAGAAAGAAATCGCATACCTCCCCGCCTCAAAGACGAGGAGATAAATCGTGTTTTTAAAGTTAAGCAGCTTTTACAACAGGGCTTGCTAAAACTCGCTTAGCTTCTTTTGTAACTGATTTGTAATGATCAAGCTCTTTTTCGAGGTCATTTGCATCCAACAAACGTCTCATCATCAATCCTAAAATTTCTCCAACACCAGCAGGTTTTTTAAAACACTCATAAGAAAATAATTCATAATCGACAGCTTGTTTTTTTAAATCATAGAAAGCTTTAACGAGTGCTTTTTTAAATGCACGCACCATATCATTGTTACGCATATAGGTCATGAGTAAGGTTGCTTGTGGTTCATTAAGGATAGCAACTTCTCTCTTTTGACCACCTTTACCATCTCTTTTACTCACTTGGATTTCAAATCCGAGTGAACCAAATTCCTCAAAATCCTTACGATTATTGCGTACTAACTGTATAACTGTTTTATGCGTATTCCCCACACCCTCTGCAATTTTTAAAGAAGTTGTAACAGCAATACCAGCATTGTTGATTGTCACTAAATTGTTCATGATTAACTCCTAATGGTTTTAATGTCTCTATTGACACCCCCAAGGGTGCCGGGCGTTAGAAACACGGCCATTAGTCCGTCGCTATGTCTTCCCCTCGTGAGAAGGTATTGTATAGCATAGCTACACCCGACAAAATCGTTATATGCCAATAATAGCATAAAAGACAATCAGTATTTTAAATGCATGGGAGAGATCTTACGTGACCTATCCGCTAATGGTTTAGTGTTTCTAGCACTTGTGATTCGAATAACATGAGGGTTTATTAGTGTCAATATGCTTTTAAAAAATTATTTCACATATTGTTGTTTTCAAAGGATCGCATTTGAAATGCTACCCTTTACTATTCACTCGCATTTGAAATGCGAGTGAACCAAAATCCTTATGATTTGCTGTTTTAAAGGGTGCGATTTCAAATCCAACTCTCATTTTTCCCATTCATTTCATTAGCCAACCATTTAAAGGAGCATAAAGTATGGCAACAGGTTTTCTACACGGTGTTGAAGTTGTCGAGGTTGACGACGGCACCCGACCCCTTCGCGCGGTACAATCGGCAGTTATCGGAATTGTTGGCACAGCACCTGATGCTGATGACCGAGCATTTCCCCTTAATACGCCAGTTTTGGTAACAGGCTCTCTTTCACAAGCAGCTAAACTGGATAAAACAGGCAAGCGTCAAGGCACCTTACCCAA
>NZ_JBHILU010000036.1:0-4527 GCF_042193495.1 Bartonella sp. TS82HLJMH
GGATTTATACGAAAGATTTGGATTGCATCATCTACCTCATCAACAATGCTTAGAATTTGGCTTGCATCAAGTGGTCCCGACCGACCAATGTTTTGATCATCATTATAGACAACTAATAAAATTTGATCAGAATTTATAAGAATTGGATTTTCCATAATTGCTCCTCCCTAACGCCTCTTGGCAATTGTTTGTGTCAATATAATTTAATCTACACCAGATCGGCTTTTGCTTCTTCGTGATATGTTGTTATAGAGGAGTATACCGTAAAGGATTATTATAGTCAAGTCATTTTATGCTAAAATGGTTTTTTATAAATGAACTTTAATATTTATTACGAATCGGTTTGGGTATTGTGGCGTTCAGTGTAGAGGCATGATACTTCCTAGTATCCCGTAAAAAAATAAATCAGTTAGCTGTATTTGAAATTTATATGCAGGAAAAAT
This sequence comes from Bartonella sp. TS82HLJMH, assembly GCF_042193495.1. Lineage (NCBI taxonomy): Bacteria > Pseudomonadati > Pseudomonadota > Alphaproteobacteria > Hyphomicrobiales > Bartonellaceae > Bartonella > Bartonella sp. TS82HLJMH. The sequence continues at coordinate 444 of NZ_JBHILU010000036.1, forward strand.
TGGGGCAGTGTGCAAACAGAGCCAATCGATGGGTAGATAACGCCGTAGTTTTTTTATAAAAACTGCGGACGAACAAAAAAACCCCGCTTCAGCGGGGCATACATAGGTTGTTAGAATATCTTATAAATATTTTTTTGCTGTTTCTCTTATTCTGTCTGCAAAATCATAAATATTATCTAGCGTTTCAATACCGACTTTTTCATCAATATCAGTATCGAAAAGGGCTAGTTGCTTACGTTTTCTGTTAAAGTGCAGTCGAACCAACGGCTTTCTGTTATTATTGTCAATTAAAATGGCGCAGTACGACTTTGCATCTCTGATAACAATACGGTCGGCAGAAATAACTTCACGCGCAATTGCCTTGACAATCATGAAGCCTTCAACTTCCTCTTCGGTCGTTATTATGGCATGTTCATTACCAATAGATGTAGCAATATTATCTTGCTTGTCGGTTTCAGTTGTTGTTTGTAAAGCGCTAGAAAGCCGACTTTTTACCGCATCAGATATTACTTCGCGAAACGCATTTTTAGTAACACCTGTGAGCATTTCTAAGACATTAGCAGTCAGGCGCCCTTCATAAACATCCGCACAAGCAACACGAACAAAACCTTCGGACGGATTTTCTATTTCTTTTTGGATGTTTTGTTTTATTCCAGATACATATTTGAGCTGCTCGGCTGTCACCAATATATTTTCAATATTAAATGCTGAGCGTTCAAACTTTTTAAGCTCTGTAAGTACCACAGTATTGTATTCTATTACATCAAAAGTAAGGAATGGCCTATTATCGAGCTTGTTTGCAGCATCAAGATCTGTGTAAAAATGAAAAAATCGACCATTTGTCAAAATCGCGAATTTAGCATTCGTTACACTAAAGTATCGATATAATTGACTTAAATGCTTTGAACTCAATTCGCAAGATATCGGTTTGCACTCAAAAAGAATACGTATCTCACCGTCTATACGGATAGCATAGTCAACTTTTTCACCTTTTTTACCAACGGCATCAGCAGTAAACTCGGGAATGACTTCAAGTGGATCGAAAATATCATACCCAAGTGCGCGCAGAAAGGGTAAAACGACCGCTGTTTTGACCGCTTCTTCAGTTAACATAGTATCTGAATGATTTTTGACTTTATCAGCTATTATTTTTAAGCTCTCGTCTACTGTCCCCATTCCCGCTTCTCCTTTGTTTTCAGGGTTTTCTTAAAATCCAAAGAACTTTCCCAACTACACGAATCTCCTCTCCATCAGTTGCCCCATTTATTTTGATAGGTTCTTGATGATTGGGTTCAGTACTTTCAGGCCATAGTTCAAATCCACTAATAGTTTGACGTATACGTTTAGCTGTACGCTCAATCATTTGACCATTGAATCGGCTGCGTTCAACTATCACGAGATCGTTAGGTTCCACATTAATGCCGGCTTTTATTATGTCTACGCAAATAAGTTGATCACCATCACGAGCAATTTTGTTAAGGCAGTTGCCCTCGATTTTTAAAGCAAATTGAAAGTGAGCTGGGTATTTCGAGGTGCTGGGTACATATTCTATGTCATCAAATCCAAAATCCATATCTTCGACCGACATCCACGAGCTAGCAGCAACTTTTCCTATCACCGGTATCATTCCAATAGCATTAGATATGGGATGTATTTCCTCGTTTTCTGGGAAAAGAAGATTAAATGGCTTTACACCAAGATGTGGTGCTAACTTTTCCGCCCACTCTTTGGTTAATTTTCGCTCACCTTTTTCAAGCCGTTTTATTTGAGGTTGCGTGGTACCAGCTTTTTCAGCCAATTTCACCTGTGTGAGTCCCAAATCTTTCCTCAATTTTTTAATTATATGCATGCTCTAAACCTTACACCAAGACTGCTTATTTAACAAAGTCCATAAAGGTATTTTTTATTGACTAAAGCAGTCCTTTATGGTATTTATTTGAATTATGGAAAAATTGAAATCATATCTCACACGAAATAAACTATCTCAAGCCGAATTTGGGAAGCAAGTTGGCGTAGCACAGAGTACGATTAACAGGTATTTACGCGGCTTGCGGTTTCCTGAGCCTGAAATTGTTTTAAAGATTGAAAAGACAACCAATGGTATTGTTCGTCCCGTTGACTGGTATGTCGATTTATACCCACGCCCCTCTCTTGAAGAGGTAGGCGTGCCACTGACTACAGCTGATAACAAACACCCACAGCATAATTCACACTCTTAAAAAGAAAGATCAGAGATGATAGATGTCCCACAGATCTCCATAAGCAAAGTCCAGTTGATTGATCTTGTTAATAAGATTGGACAGAAAGACATATATTATGGTGTCCGTTCGCCTCAAGATGCATGTCTTGAAACAAGCATGAAGCCCCCATCAACAGGTTTTATTGTTTGTATGCTACATAGTATCTTTGCGCGTGATGATAGAAATTATTTTCCGTTATTGCCGTACGATGATTTTAATCAATGGTTTTCATCTGTGTTTACGCAAGCTTTTACTGCTTGGTTTGATAATCATTTTTCTCAAGAGTTATCATCTTTTTATCGCTTAAGTAAGCTAATCTTGTTTATGTGCTTAGTCGAAAGTAAGCTTGACTTCTTAAGGGATAAACTCATCGAAAAAAGAAAAGAAGAAATCGAATTAATAGATGATGCATGCAGTATATGTCTGAATCTGAGTTAATCCAATTTTTTAAAACTTATAACTACGCGCTCTGTCATAACGCACATATAAATACGTAAATACGTAGAGCCTTAAGGGGGGATTATGATCACTAACGCACAAACCATTTTATGTCTTGATCTAGGGACTAAGACAGGCTGGGCGATATGCGGTGCGGATGGTCATATAACAAGCGATACAGAAGATTTTCAATCACGCCGTTTTGAAGGCGGTGGTATGCGTTATTTACGCTTTAAACGGTGGCTTACTGAACTAAAGAGATCTGTTGATGAAATTGACGCGGTGTATTTTGAAGAGGTGCGCCGGCATGTGGGTACAGACGCTTCTCATATTTACGGAGGCTTTCTAGCAACCTTAACAGCGTGGTGTGAACATCATCAGATACCATATGAAGGCATTCCTGTTGGCACAATTAAGAAGGCAACAACAGGAAAAGGCAACGCCTCAAAAGAAGAAATGATTAAGGCGGTATGTGCAAAAGGGCATACGCCTAAAGACGACAACGAAGCAGATGCTTTAGCAATTTTATATTTAATGAAAGAAGGGGAAACCACTAATGTCAAATAAAAACCAATGGATAAAAATTAATGTAGAAAAATGGCTTCTTGATCTCGCTGATTTACCTCCTACTGAAGGCAATATTTACATGAGGTTGCGATTAAAAATGTTACACACTGGGAAGCCTCTTACAAACAATTTACGAGCCTTGTCCTCATTAGCTCGCTGTTCAATTGACGAGCTTGATGATGCGCTAGATCTCTTAGCTGAAACTGGACACATCTTTCTTTTTGACGACAACCACATCTGGAGTCCAGATGTTGAAGAAGAGCTGAAGAACAACAATCAACAATCAGAAATCGCATCGCATAAGCACAGGGAGGACAAAGAGAATGTCCAGTAAAATACCATGGACGAGACTGTTTGCCGATAAATGGGCGGTGGTCGTCGATTATTTACCTCCTGTAGAAGGTAATATCTATATGAGATTGCGATTTCGCATGCTTCGTACTGGTGAACCTCTTTTTTGTAACATTAAAGTTTTGTCTCATTACACTGGTTATTCAGTAAAGAAATTTGAGACAGCTTTGAATGTTTTGCTAGAAGAAGGATATATTATTCGTTTAGCAGATGGTCGTTTATGGAATCTCGATGTTGAAGAAGAATTAAAAAATTGCAATGAGAATTTAAATAAACTTTCAGAAAAAGCTATAAAAGCTGCGAATACTAAGAGAAAAAAACATAAAGATGACTCATCAAAAGACCATGATGATGTCATGATGGTGTCATCACGAGGTCATGATGACATCATGATGAAACACATTAACATAGACAATAACATATATAATAAAAAAACTAAAACTATCGTTTTAGCAAAAAAAGAAATTGGTTCTGAAAGTTTAGAAACA
>NZ_JBHILU010000037.1:0-4285 GCF_042193495.1 Bartonella sp. TS82HLJMH
TTCAGATCATAAATCTGTCCACCATTAACCGCATCACTCGAGCCTGATGCTATAGAACCATCCGCAACCGATGTGATCTTGCTGTTTGTCTTCTCACCGTCTTTTTCTCCATGCTTGGCTACAAAAGCTTTGTCACCATCGCTCCAAGATAAAGAATCTTGTGCAACTCCTTCTGAGACTTCCTTAATGCGGGCATTCACATTCTTGATATTATCATCAAGTCCTTTAAAGGCAGAACCAACATCGGTATGCGGTTTATCTGTTACTTCACCATCTTTATCAATACTGGATAAATTATAAATTGGCCCTTTAAAAGCACCATCCTTAAATTCAGCATCTCCACCCAAGAATTTTGCTACATCCGTTGAAAGGATGTGAATCTGTCCTCCATTGATAACATCTGTTGAGTTTTCCGCAATCAATCCTGCGGCTACATTATGCAGTGCAACAGGTGTAGCATCCTCCCCTTTACCAAAAGTTACATTTGTATAGTCAATTTGATCATCGGTTGTTTTATCGTAAAGAACAACAGAAGAACTATCAGACAGAAGGGTATCAGAAAGATCCTTCAAACCTTTATCAAGCTGTCCCTTGTTAACCGCTTCATTATCTTTTTCTGCTGCCTTCACACCAGAAACAGTCCGTGCTGCACCACTCTTGTTTGCGATATTGATTTCACTACCTTCTACTCCTTTACCAATATTGATAACATCTTCATTTTTCGTAACAAGAAGATTACTAATTACATCGCTGATCGCATTTTGAACCTTTGTGAAAAGTTTACCCACACCTGAAAATGCATCTGATACATTCTTATAGCTTGATTCAGCTTCAGTGCCATCATCATTGATAGTTTTGAGCTTAAAATCAGCAACATTCAATTCCCCATCTTTATATTCAGCGTCATTAGAAAAATATTTTGCAACCTTATCGCCCAGTGAATAAAGTTGAGAACCATTTACTGCATCCGTCGATTCTTTCGTAATATCTCCTACAGCAAGCGATGTGATTTTACTGGCTTTTCTGTCATCCCCTTCCCCATGCAGAGCCACAAAAGCTTTGTCACCATCGCTCCAAGATAAAGAATCTTGTGCAACTCCTTCTGAGACTTCCTTAATGCGAGCATTCACATTCTTGATATTATCATCAAGTCCTTTAAAAGCAGAACCAATATCGGTATGCGGTTTATCTGTTACTTCACCTTTTTCATCAATATTCGATAAATTATAAGTTGGCCCTTTAAAGTTTTTTCCATCAAAGGATACATCTCCACCTAAAATTTTTGATAAATCCGAAGCTATGGTATTAATCTGACCACCCGTGATTGCATCATGTGAATCCTTGGAAATCTTACCATCAGCAACATTATGGAGACCTACAGCCGTCTTATCTTTAGCTTTTCCTAAAGTCACACTACTATAATTAGTTTTACCATCTGAATCTTTATCATAATGAACAACTGCTGATTCATCAGACTGAAGACTGTTCGAAAGATCTTTCAAGCCTTTATCAAGCTGTCCCTTGTTAACCGCTTCATTATCTTTTTCTGCTGCCTTCACACCAGAAAGAATCCGATCCGCACCAGCCTTATTGGCAATATTGATTTCACTGCCTTCTACTGCAGCTCCAATAGTGAGACGATGTGTTGTTTTGTCTTGCTGAACAAAGCTTTCGCTTTCTACTTTGTTAATCACATTATTAACCTGTTCAGTCAATTTATTCTGAACATTTGTGATAGAACTACCAACTCCAGAAAAAGCAGATGCTACATCATGATATTCCTTATCTTCAGGGCTGCCATCTTCCTTGATTGCTTTTACCTTGAATGTAGGAGCTGTCCATTTACCATCCGCATAGCTAGCACCACCACCTAAATAAGATGCAACACCTGTGCCCAATGTATGAAGCTGTGAGCCATTTACTGCGTCTGTTGAAGTTGCACTGATTGCCCCGCCGAGTAGACCGGAAAGTTTCCGCTCTTCATTACTTTTGTTCAAAATACTGATTTCGCTACCACCAGTTTCCATACCAACAGTGATAAGACCTTCTCCTTCATTAGGGAGACTGCGCGTTCTCCTCTTCTTTGCTACTTGCTTAACAAGGATACTGTCTCTTACTTCATTAATTTCAGTATTTGTTGCCAAAAGTTGGGAACCATTGACCGCTTCGGTTGATTCTGCTGTGAGTGCACCATCTTGAATGCCTGTTATCTTCTTACTGCCAGCGTCAATACCACCCGTTGTTATTTTCGGACCACCTGTAATCACTAAGCCTGTTGCGTCTAGGGTATTTGTGCCTGCCTTTAAGCTCGTTAATGCAACATCTTGAGCCAGATCAAATTTTATCTTATTATCTTTATCGCCTTTTGTAATTTTAAAATTTTTACTTCCAGTTGAAAAATCTACTGTATCATCTATGCTAACGGCTTGGGTATTTTTATCATCAACAGAAAGTTTCCAACCTTTGCCTGCGTACTCTCTTAGTGCTTTCAGCTGCGCAATGTTGACGGCATCAGTGTCTGCATAACCCGCTGCCACACCTGTAAGCTGTCGTGTTATCTTATTCGGAGTATCACCAATACTAAAAGCTCCTTGAGTGCTCTTCCATATCACACCATCATCTGTTGACCGGCCCCCTATGGAAGGATCATAGCCAACTGTGGACGCTGCGTTACGAGAAACAGATTTATAACCCACAGCAACACCACCATCAAAAAGTACTTGTACATTTGAACCTAATGCAATACTATTTTTAGCTGTTGCAGCTGAAAGTCCACCTAATGCAATACTATTTTCACCAGATGCATTGGCAAAACCACCTAATGCGATACTATTGTCGGCAGTTGCACTTGAAAGATTCCCTATAGCAATACTTCCTTGCCCACCTTCTCCCGCACTGGCAGCAATTGTAATGCTCTCCGATTCGGCATGCCATTTAAAGACACTATCATCGGCAGCTTTTTTAATCTCATTGTGAAGATTTACATAAGACTTACCCACACCCTCAAAGGCTTTTGCTACATCCGGAAAACTTTCTTCTTCAATCTCATTCGTTTCAGGATTGAAAGTCTTAATTTTGAACTTTGGATCATCCCATTGACCATTTGTAAATTTAACACCACCACCTAAATACCCAGCTATATGGGTAGCTACAACATTCAACTGACTACCATTTACCGCGTCTTGTGAATTTACACTAAGATCACCAGATGTAACACCCGTTATCCTTTTATTTCCAGCATCAATACCAGAAGTGGTTATTTTCGGACCATCAGTAATGACTAAGCCCGTGGCATCGAAGGTATTTGTACCTGCCTTTAAGCTCGTTAATGTAACATCTTTGGCAAGATCGAATTTTAGCTTATTGTCTTTATCGCCTTTTGTAATATTCAGGTTTGTACTTCCAGCAGAAAAATCTACTTCATCGTCTATAAGAACGGTCGTGCCATTTGCACCGCCAACAGATAGTTTCCAACCGTTTTCTGTTACGAATCTTTTCATGTCTATCAACTGCGTAACATTCACTGCATCGGTAGCATTCTTCCCAGCTGCTACTCCTGTAATTTGGCGTGTTATTCCTTTACCAGGATCACCAACACTCACTGCACCTTTCGTACTTTTCCACTGAGCTTTATCATTTGCTGAAACCTCACCCTTTACCGAAGGAGCATAACCAAACTCACCAGCAGCCCTATTGGCTACAGAATCTCTCCCTATAGCAACACCATCTTCCACCGAAACTACAGAATTGGCACCTATAGTGATAGCTCCCTTTCCCTGTGCTTGCGCAGCAGAACCCAAAGCAATGGTCCCATCACTCACTGCATATGCAGTATAACCAAAAGCAACCGCACCCTCTCCCGTAGCCCGACTTAAACCACCTATAGCAACAGCCTGAAAACTTACAGACTTAGCGCGAAGACCAATAGCGATCGAGAGGCCGCCTTTTGCAACTGTACGACCGGTTGGGACATAAAGCCCCCCATCAGAACCTCCCCCTGCAGTATCGCCACCTATTGCGATACTGTATTGGCCTTCAGCGAGCGCATAACGACCTACAGCAATACCGACATTGCCACTCGCCTCTGCATTATAACCAACAGCAACGGATTCTATACTTAGTACTGATGCATTAGTACCAATAGCAACATTATCGCCTTGTGGTCTTATTTTTATCCCTTTACCAAGCATGACATTCGTTTCTTCCGCACGTTGCATCCCAGCACTACGTGTCAATCTCGTGATGGGATCATTTCGTGAGAAATCTGATACATTAATAATATCTG
>NZ_JBHILU010000038.1:0-1248 GCF_042193495.1 Bartonella sp. TS82HLJMH
GGTTGAAACTCATAGTTTTCAATGGCTTTCATCATTGTGATGCTTGAGAAAGCATCATGTTTAAAAAAATTCATATCCATGTGTGCATTCTCCTATCGCAATAAAATATTGTTATGGTCTTCTAAAGACTGAATGGCTGCTTTCTTTTGCTCATCCGTGATGGCATCTGGCCATAGCAGTTCAGAAGCTTTTACAGTGCATAAGCGTGCTGTAATCACGGCGCGTTGATCTGCTTCTGTTGCGTCAATAGTGGCAAAAGAAATCCCTGCCGGTGTTTGACTGCCATCTGATGCTGCTGGATTAAGGGGGACATAGTGTTCCGTTGCGGTTATCTTCCCCATGACAGTTCCCGCTTCAATGAATGCTCCTGATGCAAACACCACTTCTTCGTTTGACATATCAGGGTCGTAGGGTCCAAGATAAGCGCCATTGCGTACGTCGTCATAAATAATATTCGTCATTTCACTGCCCTCCAAGCTGCTTCCCATTTTGTATGAATCTTTGCCTTGCTCGTCCCATCACTATGAGGGGTATAAGGCGAGACTTTTAAAGACGCGCTTTGAGAGCTAGCAGCCGTCAACACACACTGGCGTGCTTTCTCGAGACTCATACCGTTTTGAATAGCTTTTGCTGCGTCAAAAGAAACGCCTAAGTGCTTTGCTTGCCTTTCAAGGGTTGTTAGTGCTTTTGCGCGCTTTCTTTCTTTTTCAAGCACGGCTTTCATATCTTCGCGCTTGTTTTCATTGTCCTCATTGTCTTCGTCTTCTTCATCGTCGAAGTCTTCGGCGTTTTTGTCGATGTCACTATCGTCTTCGTCCTCTTCCTCGTCATTGATGATGTCGACGATCTTTTCATCTTCCTCTTCTTCAGCGCGGTATTTTGTGCGTGCCATGTGTTTTGTCCTTCTTTTGTTGCTGTTGAGGTTTGTGATATGGAATCCGTTAAGGCTTCCAAAGCTTGCGCAAGGGTGCCTTGCGCATCTGCTAATCCAAGTTTGAGAGCTTGGGTGCCTATAAAAGTTTCTGCTTGTGTGTCACGAATTGCATCAGCATTTAAGCGTCTGTTTTGCGCCACCAAATCGACAAACATCTCGTAGAGCAGGGCGCAATCGGCTTGCATTTTTATCTGTGCTGTATCGCTCAAGGGTTCATGAGGATTGCCATGGGCTTTGTGATCACCTTCAAAGACAAAGGTCCATTTATGCCCGTGTTTTTCATCTGCACGGGATTGGTCAAGATGGGCGCAAAC
>NZ_JBHILU010000038.1:1348-3977 GCF_042193495.1 Bartonella sp. TS82HLJMH
CAATGGCTTCACGAAAAGAAGCCCTTAAACCTTCATAAGAGGTTAGCCCCGATAAAGCCCCAAGCCATGCACCACGGCGCACAAGCGTGCCATGAACTGGTATTATGGCAACATTGTTTTGTACTACATAAGTTTCAGGTGGTCTTAAAGCTTCCGTATCCCCTTGCGCAAAAGCCTTAGGGGGAAACTTTTCTCCCTCAAAAAGACGCGGCGCAAGAGCATTCAAAATGATATCAAGTTTTGTCGATGCAAGCATATGAGGAACCCCAAAAAGCCGTGATGCCAAAAACGGCATGTCGAGATTATTCACCATTTGCATGTGCCTCGCTGCTTTGGTTACTTTCATAAGTTTCAGAAGATTCTGAATCTGCGGGTTCAATTACTTGATTGCTACCAGAGGGCGCTGCCATATCCGTGTCAAAAGATAAGCCGCGCGCACGAGCGTCTGTGTGCTCTTCTTGCAGTTCGGCATGAATGCTGTCGATATCAAAGCCGCGCTCGGCAAGTGCCATGCGTCGTGTTTTCAAGCCTGCACGGATTTCTTCTTTTTCCGCTGAGATATCCTTGTTTGGATCAATCATTTCAAGCGGGGGCGCAAAGCTTTCACATTGAAGCCATGGCAAGGAATTTTCTTCCCACCCTGGCAAATTGACGCATTTGACAAGCACTGCCATTTCAACAAAACGCTCCCAAACAATGCGGTTAAACTGAAAGGCAATGATATGTTCACGCCATTGTTTGACGTGCCGTCTAAACTGAATGATGGAGGTACGCACATTTGAAAAATTCCCCCGCGTAACGTCTCCAGTCACAACGGCATAAGGCATATTAAGAGCAGAACAAATCTTTAAAATATTACGATACTGAAAAGCCTCATAAGAACCACCAACTTCAACAGGGGTTGAAAATGTAATTTGTTTTTCGCCATCGACCACGTTAACTGAGCCAGGGTAAATTTTATCCACGTCAGCTGCCTCTTCAGGCTTCTTTGGGGGCGTTGTTTGCTCACGATTTCCCTCTAATTCTTCCTCATGAGATTCCTTCCCTGTAATAAACACCGCAAAAAGAGCCGCTGTCCTTTTTCGATCAAGTTCTGCATCATCATAGGATTCGAGTTGAAAGATCTTTGTCATACAGCGCGTTATTTTGGGAGAACCGCGCAATTGTCCGGCAATACGGCGCTCTTTGATATGAATGACCATTTCAGCAGGGACGCGCACGCGCTCTTGGCTCTTAAATGCTATGTTGGAAGGAGAATCATCATAGGGGTGATGTTCCCAGAAATGATAAGCAACGCGCTTACCACTGGCATTAAATTCAATCCCCATACGAATGTAATTGCCTTCAATCTCAGCCGGTCCATTGTAGGAAAGGTCCAACATTTCGGTGGGATAAACTTGCAATTGAAGAGGCACACCAGAGCGCCCGTAGAGGTCAACATAATGCAATCTTACAAAGCACTCTCCGGTTAAAAAGACCTCTCGTGCAATGGTTGCTTGAAGTCCATAAAAGTTGGCATCTTCATCATAATCGGCTTCATCAACCCATTGCCACCATAAGTCTAAAAGCTTTTTCTTTTCTTCTTGAAAACCTTCAATACGAGGATAAGGTTTAATCCCATCACTGACAGCCGCAGAGACCCATTCCTCCGTTGCAGAACCATAAAGAGCTTCATTGTCATAAAGCCATCTTGAACGGGCAACAATGGTATCACCGCATTCCTCAATGGCTTTATTGATATGTTTTTTTGCGGGGTCAAAATCACCCATGCGACGGCTTTTACTTGCAGCTTCAAAATGGGGATTGTGTTGACGAGAAATTTTAAAAAAGCCTGTGAGTTTATTGATAAAGCCAGCCATTAATAGCCTCGTGATATATTAAAATAGAAAACGCGTGAACGCTTGCGCCCTTCAAGGTTGGCTATTTGTGTATTGATCATCTCAAGCGCTCTGCGGAGTTCCTCAACAGAACGATTGCTGACTTGCTTATCGCCATGGCGCACCGATTGCGCTCCCGAATAAAGAGCTTCTTCAATTTGCTCACGCCGCCTTTTTAAGTTTTCAAGTCTGTCAGTTTTGCTGTTAATTGGTTCTAAAGTTTCACCCACAAATTACCTCCAATCCCCTCGCATATAAGGATTCATCATTGTTCTGAATGGCTTCTTTTTAGGCTGTGCTGTCTGAGATCTTCTTGGAGCAGGAGAGGGCACATGTTTTGATGTTGGCTGCTCTAAAGAGCCCTCAATTTTAAGTTTTTCCAGACGCTCTTCTAAGATATCGACTTCTCGATTAAGGTTTATTCCTGCCGAAATCAGACCTTGTAAAGCAGCATAAGCATAGACCCTACAATCCAAGGCTTCATTTCTTGCCTTTTCGCTTTTTTGCCATTCAATACGCTTGAAGCCTTTAAAATATTTGATGACTTTTCTTTCAGCGGTTAGCTGGTCAAAATACTCTCGATCAAGGTTTTTGTAAAAGTGTGTTGCACCAGCCCCCGTTGCTTCAGGTCCCGATTTTTTAAACCGTGCCGTGATAATATCTTTTGCTGCATCAACACCAACAATATAGAGATTGATCTGTCCTTTGTTGTTTCTACTTGGACGGCGCGGCCATACCGCACGCCATCCCGC
>NZ_JBHILU010000039.1:0-3951 GCF_042193495.1 Bartonella sp. TS82HLJMH
TTATCGAGATTAAGCGTGGAAATATCAGAACGAGACCTTTGAGCAATATCAAGCAGATTGCCATCACCATCTTTTTCGTTTGTGCTGTTTTTTACGATCCATTGCGTATTGTTTTGCAAATCAAAGTGTACATTTCTGTCTTTAGCAATATTCGCTCTGCCCTCTAGAATAGACTGATCAGCGCTTAATGTGAAAGTGCCGTTGGAGATTATATTAACATTTTCGTTTTTCCACGACACGTCTTCTTTTGAAAAAAGACCATCTCCTAATAAAACATCGGCATGGATTTCTGAATTTTTGAGATGGACTGTACCGATTGAAAAATCTGCATTCTCTGTAATGTCTGGATCAGAGAAAGCAGTAATAAAAATTCCAGCACCGTTGTCAGCGGAGAGTTTTGTATTGGTCAAATTTATTGCATTGCTTTGATGTTTTTGAGGTACATCTGATTTAATATTATAGAGGGCTATAAATTGCAAACCAGAAACTCCTGCTGTTAGAGAAGCATTCTGGACATCAATATGTCCGTTAAATGCCGCCCATAGTGCAACTTTTTTTGCATCTATTTTATTTTTTATTGTATTCTGTGCTGCTCCAATATAACCATTCGTCATCTTAATCGTGCTATTATTCCCTGCTGTGAGACCAACATCAAAATTTTGAATGGTTGTCTTACCATTTAATTCGATTGCACTATCAGACTCCGCAACGTTTATACCAACGGTCATTTCTTTACTTTCACCACCGGTTATTGTTAAATCTCCGCTAATGATTTTACTCCCACCATCTGCATAAAAACCTTCATCAACATTTTTAATAATTGTTTTGCCCGTTAACGTAATTTCACTTCCAGAGCCTGATGTTGTTGCACCGGTGCGTTGTTCGTTGTAGGGATCTTGATCAATTGCTTCACTACCGACTACGGTTAAATTTTCACTGGTAATTTTACCACCACTATCTGCTCCAAGGCCGTTAAAAGTATTGTTAATTGTTGTATCGCCATGCAAGTTAATTCTGCTATCAGGACCAAAGGCTTCTACACCGGTTCCCTTGCCATCTGTTGTTAAAGCAACACTCGTGGCATCAATCTGTCCGCCTTTTTCTGCAAATAATGCATTTTGTTTCCCACTGACAGTTCCTCCCGTCTTCGTGATTTTTGCTCCTGAACCTTCTGCATGAAGTCCATTGCCTTCAGATGATGTAACTGCAACTTTTTCGTCTAAAGTAATAGTGCTGCCCTTTTGTGCAAATACTCCATCAGTTTTTCCATCGAATGATCCTCCAGAGACTGTTATTGTGGAGTGATCATTTGCAAATATGCCTGTGTTTGCTAAAGAAACAGTTGTGTCTTTCAAAATAAGGTTGCTGTGGGTAGTATTTATCCCTTTGTCAATAAAGTGGTCATCTTTACCGTTTATAACTACCGTTGTTAGCTCGTTTTCACTACTACTGTTTTCAAAAGAAGCACCATTTTCAAGAGCTGTAATTTTTCCCCCTGTCATTTTAATTTTAGCATTATCTTTGGCCTTAATACCTAAGTGAATATCAGAATCATTATCATTACTTTTAATGGTTGAATTAGTTAAAGTAATTTCACTGTTATCGCCTTCAGCTGTTATAACATATGTGTTTTTATTTGTGTCTTTATTTCCGGTTACTGTTAATTTATCACCGGTGATTTTACCACCTGTTTTTGCATGAATAGTTTCATAAGTTTTTTCGGATGGGGTTTCTACTTTTCCATCAGTAACTTCGAGATTTTCAGCATATGCGTTGAAATGGGTGCCAAACAGCGTAACAGCGATAGCCGCTGTACAGAGTAACAGAGATTTTTTATACATTGATATTTTCCTAACTTATAAGCCCCACACATTCCACCCCCGCTTATAAGAAGGATATCAAATGAATAGTTTTCTGCTTTGAGAAAAATAGATTATTTTTATTTTTGTGTAAAGTATAATTATAAATTTTATAATAAAATACATAATGTTTTACTGTAAACTTATTTTATTGCTCATTATAAATAAAAATAAAACTAAACTATAAATAAAAATTATTTTAATAATATGAAGATATTAAAAGTTATTTGTAATTTTTTTATTGTATATCATCGTGTTATTATTGTGCATTATTTAGAGATAAACTTTATCTTGTTATCACAAGAAAGAAAAGAATGGAGAAGATATAAAAAAAGAAACCAGAAAAGAAGAAATGGTCAATAAAGAAAAGCAGTATCTATGCTGCTGTGGATATACAAAAAAGAAAGCTTGTCGTTTGACAGGAGTTTTTTTAGTGGGAATAGGTGGGATTGGGTGAGAATTTATAATTTTTTTAAATGACTAATTTTCACCATTAAATGCGCATTTTATCAAAATGGATTTTGATATCTAATAAAGAGTGCAAATGAGAAAAATCTATAATTTGTGAAGTTTGCTCCCCATCAGCCAAAAAAGCAAAAAAAGATATAATATTAAAAAAACAGATTGTTATTAAAAATCTTAATGTAAGGAGAAATGCAGCGTCATTTTCCATTTTATAATGATGGTTAGGTTGGATTTGTGTAGTTCTTGAGTGTTTTTTCAACCTCTATTTGATGTTTTAAATGCAATTTTAAAAAGAGGCAAGGTAAGCTCTATTTCTTCACTGTCGTTGATGTCTTGAACAAGCTCTTGTAACTTTTTATAAAACTCTGCTGCAAGTTTCGCTATATCTTCAGAGGGAAGTTTAATTGTTGCATTTTTGTTATCTGATTGATTCCTTTGTACGGGTGGCAAATAGTGAGGGTGGTTGGAGTGTTAAACCAGCAAGTCCCTTTGCTGCTGCCATGTTTATCAAACGTGATAAGCAAAGGGGCGGTGTTTTTTGGTCTCCTTCAAATCAAGATGTTAAAGGCATTTTAGGAACGGCACGCCCGATTAGCTATTTTGATGGCGAAATCGGTCATGAGAAAAATAGCTTCAATTAAGCCGATATTGCGACCTTTATACCAGCACGGCTTAGCCAAAATGCGCATTTAGATAATTCTGTAGGGAAAATGGTTGCTAATGGACGCATTTTATGGGGAAACCATACCACCTCCAGTAATCCACTCTGGCGCGTTGTCAATGTAGTGCGCACCTGTGCAAGCATTGGAAAAAACTATCATCAACAGTTTCCGCCCTTGGGCGAATGACGAGAATCTGACCGGTCTGTCATTACACTTACCCGCAGCTTCACGCAGTTTCTTGATGATCTGATTGCTCGTGGTGCATTGCTTGGTGGGCGGGTTTGGTTTGACCGCGATTTAAATTCCAACAGCACTTTACAGCTGGGACGGTTGCGGGTCGAATTTGATGCAGAAGAAGTACCATCCTTAGAAGATTTAAGTTTCGGCAGCCGGCGCAATAGCACTTATTTTGATCATTTGGCGGAAGATAGCCAAAAGAAAATGACGCACACTTTTGGCGAGACGCTTGAGAGCTATCGTAAAGCAGCAAGGAGTGAGGCATGACCTTACGCATTGTACGCAGTTTTAACCCGATTGTCGATGGTTTTATGGGCACCATCTCACAATTGACAGATTTTTGTAAATCTTTGCCTCATCGCATGAAGGGGTGGTTTGGGTCCATTAATTTAAGAGAGTTTTTGCCAAGTTTTTTGGGAGGCAAAACAGCCATTCAACCGATTGCACAATTTGCGGGGGCGGGGCATGCCAATTACTCTGTGAGAGAACAAAGAGGAAAAGACCGCTCCCCCATCACCCACAATCAAAATGTAACAGTGCATGTCAATGGCGCCCGTGATCCTGTTGCCACTGGTCGTGCGGTTGCCCACGCCATTCAACGGGCACGCGCTAATGCTCTGCATGGCGGGACAGAATGAGGGGAGGAAGGCAATGAGAGATCCTTTGATGATGTTAGGACCGCATCAATTTTATGTGGACTGGCTGAATTTCCAATCCTTTGAAGAAGA
>NZ_JBHILU010000004.1:0-42489 GCF_042193495.1 Bartonella sp. TS82HLJMH
AAGAAAGCACCTGAAGCAGCTGATAAAGCAGCTTCTAGCGTGGAGGAAAAAGCCACTGACACTGTTGATCAGGCTGTTGATGCAGTGAAGAAAGCACCTGAAGCAGCTGATAAAGCAGCGTCTAGCGCGGTGGAAAAAGCCGCTGACACTGTTAATAAGGCTGTCGATGCAGTGAAGAAAGCACCTGAAGCAGCTGATAAAGCAGCTTCTAGCGTGGAGGAAAAAGCCACTGACACTGTTGATCAGGCTGTTGATGCAGTGAAGAAAGCACCTGAAGCAGCTGATAAAGCAGCGTCTAGCGCGGTGGAAAAAGCCGCTGACACTGTTAATAAGGCTATTGATGCAGTGAAGAAAGCACCTGAAGCAGCTGATAAAGCAGCGTCTAGCGCGGTGGAAAAAGCCGCTAGTGTTGTGGAGCACCAAGGGATTATTTTAGAGAACCAACAGGCTTTATTTAAAGATTATGATTTAGATAAGCTTTTGCATAAGATACGAATGGTGCTTGAGCATAACAATCTAAAAAATGTTAACAAGCAGTTTCATGGGCTTTTTGATAAAAAAGCCTCGTCTGTTTATTCTTGTTCTTTTGAAAAGTCCGCTGTGGATGAAAAATATCAGACTGTAAAAGAAGAGATGGAGATGGAGCAGGAGCATAGTACAGGTGATCAGACAAAGGTTGCTGCTGTGGAAGCTAAGGTAGAGAGTCATGATCATGAAAACAGTCAGCATTTTGACAAAGCGCATGAAGTAAGTGCTCCAATTGAAGCACATCAGAGTGACAATCTTTCTTCTTCTAAAGCTTTGTATAAGGAAGGATATGATTTTATTCGTTCTGCCAACTATGTTGATGCTGAAAAAAGCTTTTGCGCTTTTCAAAATCGTTACAAAAAAGATTCTTTGAGTGATGATGCTTTATTTTGGTTGGCTGAATCTTTGTTGGGACAAAAACGCTATCATGAAGCAGCACAAGTGTATCTTACCGCATGGTATGCAGATAAAAAGAAGCTCTATACTTCCGAGATTTTGCTGAAATTAGCAAGAAGTATGATCGCTCTTGAGCCAAATAAAGACGATTGTGCTCATCTTGTGAAAAAATCAAAACATCAAAAAACATTAGGGTCTATTTTTTGTAAACCTGCAAAATAAATAGTGAGGTCGTTTTCGGTGTGCGTTAGACTGGCAAGAAATCTCTTTAAAACATCGGATTTTATTCAGTGTCAGAAGTTGATTCTTGCCGTCTCAGGGGGAAGTGATTCTTTGGCTTTGATGTTTTTGGTCAAAGAGCATTTGGAAACTCTCTCAGTTCCTCCAGAAATGATTGTTGTCACGGTTGATCATCAATTGCGTAAAGAATCAATGCGTGAGGTAGAAACTGTTGCGAAAATTTGTCGAGTCCATCGCATTAAACATATCGCTGTGCGGTGGGAAGGTGAAAAACCAAAGACGCATATTGCTTCCAGTGCTCGTGTTGCACGCTATGATCTCTTGGTTAAAGAAGCACAAAAACATGGCGCATCAGTTATTATGACGGGCCATACACTCAATGATCAGGTTGAAACCTATCAAATGCGGTATCAACGTCTCAAAAAGAATAGAGGTGCGGTGTACGGTGAAGCTGGTGCCATGCGTGATGAGGTTTATTCCAGTGGTTTTACCGGTGTTTTGCGCGGTGAAGCCGAGGGTATATATGATGAGGGTCATGCCAGAGAAACGAGAAAAAATATTGCCGAAAAAAACTATGGTCCCCTATATGAGCGTGGTTTATCCTGTATTCCGCGTGAGGCGTTATTGCATAGAAAAGTGCGTTTGATTCGGCCGCTCCTTGGTGTAAAACGCCAAACATTACGGAATTATTTACGCTTGCAAGGACAAACATGGATTGATGATCCAACCAATGAAGATCGCAATTTTGAACGTGTGCGCGTGCGTCAATCTCTTCATCCTGAAAAATTGGCTTATATTGCTCAAAAAATAAATGAAGCAGCATTGCAGCGTCGTCAACAAGCGAAAAATATTGCTGATTTGATCTTAGCGCTGGATATTACTGTTCAACATGGGCGTTGTTTCATAGTAAAGCCTGCGCTATTCTTACAAAAACATTCCAGTTTTCCTTTTGTGGTGGGGCTCTTTGCGGTGTTGATGGGAGGGGGATTTTATTTGCTTCCCAATCAAAAATTAAGCATGCTTGTTCAAAAACTCTGTTTCGATTCTCCAGAAAAGAAGCGTTTTACTTATGCGGGCTCTGTTATTGAATATAATAAACACGGCATTTCTTTGTGGCGTGAAGGGAGAAATATGAAAGAGGCTATCGTTGAGCCAGATAAAACTTTTATATGGGATGGGCGCTATCAGATCACAAATCATGGATCTGAGGCTATAAAGATTGGAGCCGCAAATTTAGAACAGCTGAAATTTTTATTGAAAAATAGCGATTTTGAACTTGAAAAGCCTCATTTTCCCTCTTTACAATCGCTGCTGATGATCTCAAATCACAAAGGGTATGATATTCCAGAGTTGATTTCTCAAGCAGTTGTTCATAAACATGTTATAACCAAGCGGATTATGGCACCTTTCGATTGGCTTTCCTCACGAGAAGATGCTGCTTTGGTAAGTGTTGTGGAATCTTTTTTTAATATTGAGGTGAAAAGATAAAGGAAAATTACGCTAAAAGAAAATAAACAGCTTCTCATCCCTTGGCAAGGGGCTGACAAGGTTATATGTTAAGGGGAACTGTTTGAAATCTATATTTGATTAAGTGGGCTGAATATGAATTCCAATTACCGCTCTCTCCTCATTTGGGGGGTTATTGCCTTAATTTTAATTGTGTCGTTTTCTCTCTTTAATGGAGATAGTCAGCGTTCTGGTGGTGGAGAAGTCTCCTATTCTGAATTTTTGCAAAAAGTTGAAAATAATGAGTTGAAATCTGTGACCATTCAAGGTCAAAAATTAACAGGACAAACCATTGAACATAGAGCTATTTCAACCTATGCTCCTCGCGATCCAGGTTTGATACAAAAATTGGAAAGCAAAAACGTTAATGTTAAAGCTATTCCTGAAAGCTCTGGAAATAGCATTTTCCTCAATCTCCTCTTTTCCTTATTGCCTGTTATTATTATCGTAGGGGCGTGGGTCTTTTTTATGCGGCAAATGCAAAATGGGTCACGTGGTGCAATGGGATTTGGGAAATCAAAAGCGAGATTGCTTAATGAAGCGCAAGGGCGTGTTACCTTTAAAGATGTTGCTGGCGTTGAAGAAGCAAAGCAAGATCTTCAAGAAATTGTTGAATTTTTACGTGAACCACAAAAATTTCAACGCTTAGGGGGGCGTATTCCACGCGGTGTTTTGCTTGTTGGTCCTCCAGGAACCGGTAAAACTTTGCTAGCACGTTCTGTAGCAGGTGAAGCCAATGTGCCGTTCTTTACCATTTCAGGGTCTGATTTTGTTGAAATGTTTGTTGGTGTCGGGGCGAGCCGTGTGCGCGATATGTTCGAACAGGCTAAAAAAAATGCACCTTGTATTATCTTTATCGATGAAATCGATGCTGTTGGACGTCATCGGGGGGCTGGACTTGGTGGTGGAAACGATGAACGTGAACAGACCTTAAATCAGTTGCTTGTCGAAATGGATGGGTTTGAGCCCAATGAAAGTATTATTCTTATTGCCGCAACAAACCGTCCCGATGTGCTGGATCCCGCTTTGTTAAGACCAGGGCGTTTCGACCGACAAGTTGTTGTGCCAAATCCTGATGTTTCTGGGCGTGAACAAATCTTGAAAGTACATGTGCGTAACGTGCCTTTAGCACCTAACGTTGACTTAAAAATTTTGGCAAGGGGAACACCAGGATTTTCCGGTGCGGACCTGATGAATCTGGTAAATGAAGCTGCTCTTATGGCTGCGAGCCGTAATAAAAGAGTTGTTACGATGCAAGAATTCGAAGATGCCAAAGATAAGGTCATGATGGGGGCTGAACGTCGTTCAACCGCTATGACACAAGAGGAAAAAGAACTCACTGCTTATCACGAAGCAGGACATGCTATTGTGGCTCTTAATGTGCCGGTTGCTGATCCTGTCCACAAAGCAACAATCGTTCCAAGGGGAAGAGCATTAGGAATGGTGATGCAATTGCCTGAAGGCGATCGCTATTCCATGAGTTATCGGTGGATGATTTCTCGTTTGGCCATTATGATGGGTGGACGTGTGGCTGAAGAATTAAAGTTTGGAAAGGAAAATATCACATCCGGTGCTTCTTCTGACATTGAGCAAGCAACTAAATTAGCACGCGCAATGATCACACGGTGGGGATTTTCTGATCTGCTTGGAAATGTAGCTTATGGCGATAACCAAGATGAAGTCTTCTTGGGTCATTCTGTTGCGCGAACACAAAATGTCTCTGAAGAAACAGCGCGCATGATTGATATGGAAGTGCGTAAGCTTATTGATGATGCCTATAAAAATGCGACTAACATTTTGAAAACAAAAAGAAAAGAATGGTTTTCTTTGGCACAAGGTTTGTTGGAATATGAGACTTTAACGGGAGCTGAAATTAACGAAGTTATTGCAGGAAAGCCTCCTTCACGCACACAGAAAGATGAGAATGCTGCGCCACGGGGGTCTTCTGTTCCAAAAACTGGAAAAATGAAGACAGAGACAACAGTGGAAGATGAAAAAAAACCTAAAACAGCGCCTCATAAAGCAGAGATCGATAAACTAGAGGAAGACAAAGCAGAGGAAGCTGTTGGGAAAAAAACAGCAAAATCCGGTAATGTTGAGCCTAAGGAGGCGTCGTCTAAAGAAGGGCAGTCGGATAAGACTGAGAAAAAAGCGCAAAGCACAAAAGGTACCACAAAATCAGTCAACCGCTCTAAAAGTAATGCTGAAAAGAAGCCCAGTACTGCGGGAGATGATAAAGAAAAATAAGAACTGTTTAATAACGCTTGAGTAACGATGTTTTAAGAAAATTTCTAAATTCTTTGAGAAAGGCGCAAGCAAAGCTTGCGCCTTTAATGTAATATTTGCAAAAATATGGAAGCAAAAAATTAAGCAAAGCTGTTGTATGATGACAGTTTTAGCAGGCTACAAGGCGAGGTGGTATTTTCCTTTACGGATTTAGAAAATGTGTCAGATTATCCTTTGGTTGTGTTCAGGAGATCTGTAAAGCATTTTGAGGAGATAATATTGCTTGTATGTGCGAGGGTGTGAACATAATGGGTTGGGGTTTAGATGTGTAGATGATGAATAGGATTCTTGATTGTCTAAATGCATGAAAGTTTAGATCAATGATCTGATTTTATATGGGGAGGGAAACTATTGTACCAAGGGGGCTTGTTAGGGTTTTAGAGAAAAGCCAAGGGAAGAATTATACATTAAAGGAAAGAGGCATGGTGCAAAAATATTTTGGTACAGATGGAATTCGGGGAAAAGCCAATTCATTTCCTATGACACCCGATTTTGCCATGAAGGTAGGGATGGCTGTAGGGGTTTTATTCCGCTCACAACATCAATCACGTCGTGTGGTGATTGGCAAGGATACACGATTATCTGGCTATATGTTGGAAAATGCTCTGGTTTCAGGGTTGACTGCTGCGGGGATGGAAGCTTTTTTATTGGGGCCGGTGCCAACACCTGCTGTTGCAATGCTTTGCCGCTCTTTGCGAGCGGATCTTGGGGTGATGATTTCTGCTTCTCATAATCCGTTCTATGATAATGGAATTAAACTTTTTGGTCCTGATGGTTTTAAACTTTCAGATGATATGGAAGCGAAAATTGAACAATTGATCGATACAGATCTTTCAAAGTCTTTAGCAAGTTCTGCTGAAATTGGTTATGCAAAACGGGTTGAGGGGGATATTTATCGTTATATTGAATATGCTAAACGAACCTTGCCGCGTGATGTTCGCTTAGATGCTTTGCGTATTGTTGTGGATTGTGCCAATGGGGCTGCTTATAAAGCTGCTCCCCGTGCTTTATGGGAATTGGGAGCTGAGGTTTTTGCTATTCATGATGAGCCTAATGGTACCAATATTAATCAAAAATGTGGATCAACTGATTTAAGCTCTTTAAAACGAAAAGTGCATGAAGTGCGTGCTGATGTGGGGATTGCTCTTGATGGAGATGGAGATCGTGTTCTCATTGTTGATGAAAAAGCACAAACGGTTGATGGAGATCAGTTGATTGCTGTAATTGCTGAAAATTGGCATAAAATGGGACGATTGCGGCGCAATGGTGTTGTCACAACGATTATGTCAAATCTTGGACTGGAGCGTTTCTTGCACAGTAAAGGGTTGCATCTTGTAAGGACAAATGTTGGAGATCGTTATGTTGTCGATGCCATGCGTCAAAAGGGATATAATGTTGGTGGTGAGGCTTCTGGCCATATTGTGCTTAGTGATTTTGGTACAACGGGTGATGGTTTGGTGGCTGCATTGCAGATTTTAGCCTGTATGAAGGAAACTCAAAGTCCTATGAGCCAATTGTGTAAACAGTTTGAACCTGTACCGCAAATTTTAAAAAATGTAACGATTAAAAATAAAAATGTACTGAAAAAAAATCCAGTCAAAGAGGCAATCGATAAAGCAACGCAACAATTGGGAAAAGAGGCACGGCTGGTGATCCGCGCTTCTGGAACTGAGCCGGTTATCCGCCTTATGGCTGAAGGCGATGCACGAGAAGTATTGGACACAGTCGTGACAGAGTTGATGGATGTTATTATCCATCATGATGTACGCATGGGTACTGCACTTGAGTAATCTTGAGTTTTTTGAGAAAATTATCAGATCATCTTTTGATAAAGCTCTTATTGTAATGCGAGATTTTGGCAATTACAAAAGGTATGATTATTAACTATGTTAGTGATGTAATAACGGTAATGGATATTCTATCTACTAATCAATTAAATAAAAAAGAGAAAAATCGAGTTCTAATAACTATAATGCGTAGAGTGTTCTATAGTTCGTAAGATATTTAAAATATGCTTTTTTTGATTTTCCTTTTTCTTTTGCTTATTCGTAAACTGGTTATTATTTTAACAGAGTTTATAGCGGGGGGAGTTTATTAGTGTTATTCATTCTTTTTACTGGATATACAAGGGGGTGCAGCGCCCTATGAACATCAAACAGCAATGGTCGTTGGTTATATCATCTTGATGTTTCTAAGCGCAGCTGCCAATTGGGGATATGATGCGCTCCTATTACGTTTAGCTCCCCCTAATTATGAACGTATACTTTTCCAATAATGAGTAGAATAATTAGAAAGCAATGAGAATGATCAATTTTTTTCACGACAGTTTTAATGTTTATAAAGTAAAAAAAGCCCTGTGATATAAAAATTATGAAAATTTTTTGTATCTTGTAGTGTTACACGCTATATTTAGTTATGATTTTAGGATTTAAACATAAAAGGATTAAAGCCTTCTATATAATACTGGTACGACTGAAGGGGTTAGAACTGCCCATGCTCAAAAATTAAAGCGTATTCTGGGTGCTCTTGAAGTTGCTATATCGCCAAATGATTTAAACTTTCCGTCTTTTTGATTACCTTTACTAAAGGGCGTTCTCAAAGATTCATTGGTCAATTACTGTAAATGGAAATTGTCGTGTAATATTTCGCTTCGATAGCACAGATGTCGAAATGGTCGATTATCTAGATTATCATTAAAAAGGAGATCCAAACAATGATGAAGAGTCCTTTACATCTCGATGAATTATTGTGTGAAGATGTGATCAAAGAGCTTGGTGTATCCGTTAATGAAGCAGCAGAGCGGCTTGGTATTCTCGAGTGGCACTTCTAGAGTTTTAAATGGAAAAGCCGCTATGAGTGCTAATCTTGCTATTAGGCTTGAAATGTCTGATGTAAGCACAGCACGTGCTCGGCTTGCTATGCAAACAAATTATGATCTATCAAAAAAAATCCTTAACAACAGTCTCATGATCAAGATTGCATAAAAGAGTTTCAAATGGCAATTAAGTTTTTGCAACAGAGACGTATACAAGAGCTAAATCATGCGTATGAGCGTGCAAAGTCAAAAGATGTGAACACGGTAAGATAAGGATAAAATCTTGTTTCTGTAGTCTGTTTGGCTATAATAAATATAAGCAAAGGAGGGTTTTATATGTTGAGTGAAGAGGAAATTAAGCGACGTCGCTTTGCTGCTGAAAATGCATTGGCAAGCCAACGTTTAGAGGGATTAGAGCCAGATCCGCTGGTTGTTGCGCAAATGGAGCGTGTTGTTATTGGAGAGCTCGAAACAAGTGATGTCATCAAAGATTTGTTGGAACGGGTAAACCGTGGAGAAGTATAAAGGGGGCGTTGATCCTTATACTGATGCTGAAACTGGTGTGATGTATAATCGGCTTGGTATTAAAGACAAAGCCACGCTAAGGAGTCTGGAGTCTGCTTTTGCTTATTAAGGTCTTATGAACTTGATAGTACTCCTATTAGGGGTAAATTTGATCTCAATCATATGAAAGACATTCACAAGAAGCTATTTGGTGACGTCTATGAATGGGCAGGAAAGATCCGTTCAATAGATATTACCAAAGGTGGTTGTTTATTTGCTTATCATCATCAGATTGAAAGTTATGCACCGAAGATTACACAGCAGCTTGCAAAAGAACAGTATCTACGTGGTCTTGATGCGGATGAATTCAGCAAAGGGCTGGATATTACATGGGCGAGTTGAATGCGTTGCATCCGTTTCGAGAGGGGAATGGGCGTACTCAGCGTGAATTTATGGTGCAACTTGCTCGTGAAGCTGGTTATCATATCAACTGGAAGGGTATTGAGCGACAAGAAATGACACGTGCGTCAATTAAAGCACATTTTGGTAATTCAGAATATCTGTCTGCACTCATCTATAAGAACCTTACCAAATTTACAGAAAATAAAAGGGATGATGTTTCTCAAAGTGTTGGGAAAAAGATTGCTTTTGGCGTTGATCTTAATAAAGAGTGCTTGGAACAACAAAAAGAGAAGATTGAACCCCCTTGGGATAGAGAAAAGACAAGTTTTTCGAAACTTCAAAAAGAAGAACTTGAAGTAGAGTAATCGCAAAGGGATGTTAATGCTACGTTAAAAGCAACAGAACGAGCGCCATACCTTGCGGCTTATACGGATAACTCTAATTTAGAACAGAAGGCGCTAAGCGCCCTTAGAAATAAAAAATCTTATGTTAATATGTTTAAGGAGTTAAACAGTCATTTAGCATCTATTTATAAAGATCCACAAGAGGCTGCGCTTAGGATTGAGCAAACGATTTTAGCAGGTAAAGGCGATAAACTCTCTGATATTTTGGATAGGGCACCTGATAGAGCGGGCGAACTGCGTGGATCAGATCGTTTTATCGATAAATTGAAGGCTACAGGAAAAGAACGAAAAGAAGCGCTTTATCACGTTCCTTTTGCACTTTCTTCTATTAAAAAGCTTCAATCCTTTTATAAGAATTCTTATGAGACACATATGGATAGTGTTACACGGGAGCGTGAACAGTTAAAAGTAGAGGTTCCGTCACTTTCACAAGAAGCAGTGACTTTTATGAAAAATGTTGAAGCTGGTCGTGATAGTTATTCAAAAATACCAGAGCAGGTTGGTGAAGAATTTTTAAAGCTGAAAAGTGCTTTAGATAAACGTTTTGGACAGGATGCCATTCATAAACAAGACTTTGACTTGTCAAAAGCAATCTCCAAAAATCAGCCTCAAGATAAAAAGCTTGTGAAAGAGTTTCAAATGGCGATTAAGTTTTTGCAACAGAGACGTATACAAGAGCTAAATAATGCGTATGAGCGTACAAAATCAAAAGATGTGACACGATAAGATAAGGAATAAAATCTTATTTTCATAGGCTCGATTAAGCCATATGACAAAAGAGAGGTAATCAAAGGAGGTTTAATATGGATGTGACAAAAGATGTTATACGATCCCGCATATTGAATTTCTGCAAAAAAAGAAAGCATATCGCCTGAAGAATTATTTGATATTGTTTCCTTTATTGCTGTTAATCCAGATGCTGGTGATCTTGTGGAAGGTAAGAGAGGGAAGCCAAGGAAAGTTAGGTTTTAAAGCATAAGGGTAAAAGAGGGAGATATAGGGTTATACCCTTTTTGGGTGGTCAAAATATTTCGGTGTTGATTGAAGATGTTTACAGTCAATCGTCTTGAGGCAATTTGGCACACTCAGAGAGAAATGCGTTGAAGAAAAAATTAACTGTGCTTCTTGATGAATATTGAAAGGAAAAATAATGGATAAGGCAAATAAAGCAGGATCTCTTGTATTACAAGGTGCTCGTGAAGCTTTTGTCTGAAGCTGAAGTGGATGTCACCAAATTTGGTATCTATATTCCTGCAAATGTTGATGTCAAAAAAATCAGAAAATATTGGGTTATAGATATCATTTTCGGCACATTGTGGTTTTTCTGTGGGGCGCATTCGTGATTGGGAATAGGGATAATATTTTTACTTCTTTTTGCTTGTTGTTTTCGATTATTGAAAATGAAATTGAAAGCTATTAATCGTTTTTTTAAGAAAGCTCTATTGGTATCGTTTTTGCTTATAAAAAAGGGTGTGAGGGGTAGCGTTTTTTTAAAAAGCATCACGGCGTTTGAAAGGATCGTAATAGATTTCTGTTACACGAAATTTGCCTTCAAGGCGTTTGCATTGGATGATGACATCTATCATCGAGATTAATAAGCCGCGGATATCATCGCGGGCTAAATTACCACCACCGTCACTTTCTTTGACAAGAAGGGTCATTTGTTCGAAGGCTGCAAGTGCTGTTGAGGCGTGGACGGTGGTAATGGAGCCGGGGTGACCAGAGTTGACGTTACGGATATAGTAAAAGGCTGTACCATCACGCAGCTCTTGTAGAAGGATTCTGTCGGGGCGCATGCGTAAGCCAGATTCAAGCAGTTCTTTTGCGCCTGCTTTTGCTAAGCCTTGGTTATCTTTTGAATAAAAAAGTTGGACTTTGTTTGAATGGGGAACGACAAGTTCTGGGGTGTCTTCAATGGTGAGAATTCGTTCATAGTCAGGGATTTTTGCAATTAAAGCTTTGGAGAGGGTTGTTTTCCCTGAACCGGTTTTTCCCGATATTAAGATATTTTGTTGTGTAATCACGGCTCTTTCTAAAAAGGTGCAAAAATCTTTAGCGATAAAGAGATCTGTTAGCTCTTTTTCTGTATCAGAGAGTTCAGATAACCGTTCAGTCATTTGTTGCGTGGGTGTGAAACTGGTGTTTTGGGCGACAGAAAACAGATTGTTTTCATGTAAACTTTCAAGAGAAAAAGTGCGTGATGAAGGTTTACGAATGGTCATGCTAATGGTATTGGCTGCAACTGCTGGAGGCATAACAATTTGTATGCGTTCGTTGTTTGGCAGTGTTGCGGAGAGAACGGGGTTTTCTACACTGATTTTTTGTGTTGTGTAGGCAGCAACAACTTTTGCAATCCCTTCTAGTTCGCTGTAGGTTAGTTCTTTTAAGATGTGGGTTTGCCAACCATTGGGACCCTCAACGATTACTTCGCCAGGGCGATTGATAACAATTTCAAATAAATTTTCATCATTGAGGAAGTCATCTAAGATCTTTAATTTTGTTAAAACGATGGAGGCTCGTTCTGCATTTTTTGCTGATGGCATAATGTGACTTTATTGGCTTTTATTGAACTTGAGAATGAAAAAAGGAATAGCTGGGAGTAGAGCGGTTCCTTTTGCTCGTTACGGTTAGTTTATAGACAGATGAAAAATCGAGATCTCTTGCTACAAAGATGTTGACGAGTTCGCCTTGAAATTTTTCTAGGGTAGGAGGGATGTTGATTTGATTTTCAAGAGCAATATTGGCGGCTTCTTTTCCAGTGTTGTTTGCGCCTTCAAAACCGCCGCTTCCAGAGTTGTTTGAACCTCCTTTATTGGAATTGCCTGCTATTTTATTTGTTAGGGCGGTTGTGGCACCATCAATAACGGTGAGTAAAAGGGAAGAGCCAAAGCGTTCCCACCAATGGGTGTTGATGTTGCCATCAAAACCGGCTCTGCCTAAACTGTCGGTTGCTGGTGAGGCAAGGGGAATGATGACACCGGTTGGGGTTTTGGCTCTTGTCCAGAGCACAAAGAGGCGAGATTGACCTTGTTTTATTCCACCGCGGTATTCTCCAATGACTTGGGTGCCTTTATCCAGCAAAACAACGCGTCCATTGTCAGAGAGGATGTCACGGTTGATGATGCAGCTTGCAAAGCCTGGTTGGTCGCTGTTTAATGCCGTTTCTAAGATACAGGGGATAGAGGTTCCCATGGCGATGATAAAGTTTCTATTGCCGATGAGTTTTGCTTTTGTTTCTTCTGTTGTGGTCGGTTTTAAAAGGGTTGTAAAATTTTGTGTGTTTTGAAGGGCAGGAGAATTTTGCGCATTTGCGAGATTTTCAAGGGCATGGAATTTTTCAAGGGGGTTGAGAGTCGTGTTGACGATGTCTTTTAATTGAGATTTAGAACCTTTGGCAAAAGCTAAAACAGGGGCGCGTCTTGCGGCATCAAGTAGTGGGTCATCTTTTTTGGGTTCTTGTGCGAGTGGTTGTGGGGGTGGTAAGGTTATTGGTGCTATGTTTGCACGCGGGTCAGAGGGCGCGAGCTCTAAAGGGGCGAGGGAATTGTGAAAGCTTTGTGCTTGTTTTTTATGAGCTTTTGCGGTGTCTTTTTGTTCTGTGGGGGTGGATAAGATGTTCCAGAGCACATAGCCGCAGATTCCTATACAGGCGATTGCGACAACTATTTTTTTGCCGGCGGTTTTGGCGCTATTGTTTTTGCCATCCCCAATAGATCCTCGATCTTCGATGATTGGTTTATCACTCATATGTTGTCCCCTTCAATTCCCGCTTATTTAAAGATCTGATGCAATTTTACGTTCAACAGATGGTGAGGTTGTTCCGGTATTTGGATTTGTGCCTTTTGGTTGATAGGCTTCGTTAAAGACGCATAGGACGTTTTTTCCCTGTCTTAGGGTGAAGCGTGCGCTAATGGCATGGACAATAACCATGTTGCCTCTTGTGGTTTTGGGAATCAGCGATTCTGTACCGTCATTGTTGACGATGTAAATGGCAGGGATTTCTTGGTTGTCGGGAAATGTAAATGTTGTTGTTTTGCCATTGTCATAAACGGAGGAGGGTTCGAGCGTGCTTGATCCTTGAGCGGTGTAAGCCCAATTGCGTGGTCCGTAGGTTTCATAAGCGTTGAAGACACTATCAATACGCTGGGCTTGTTTTTTTTCTTGTCGCATAAGGGCTGCGAGTCTTCTTTGTTCTGCTTCTTCTTGTGGGTAGCGAAATTTCACAAGGAAATATGTTTCTTGTCCAGATGAAATTTCCCCATCTTTGATCATGAGTTCAAATTGATAGGAGCGCTTTGAGCCATCAAGCTTTGTGGTGACGACTTGGAGATTGGTAATGGGTTGGACTTCTCGGGCTTTAAGGAAAAGAATATTGCCAGCGGGGGCGACTTCCCATGCAACGCTGTTGCCAATTGCCACATGGGCAATTTCTTCATTGGGAGAAAATTCTATTTGTACCGATGAGCGTATGGAGCCAATAATTTTTGTGACATTATAGGCATCATAGTTGATAAAGCGAATGCGGCTATCGCTTGGCGCACGGGTGGGAAAAATACTGGCATGGCTCAAGGCTATAGGAGAAAGGGTAATAGCGATGTTAAGAATGAGAAAAAGAATTTTTTTTGTCATGATCAGTTGACCACTTCCGGATCGGTTCTATATTCACTAACAATAAACCCTAGAGGATTTATCAAACGGTTTTGGACAGAGATAGGGGCATTGATATATTCAAAGGTAAGTGTTGCAACCCAGTGGGTGATGAATTCTTTGTTGTTGTCGTTGTCATGAATGGTTCTGTAGTAACGCACTTGGGCAACATCGTCATTGATAAAGGAGATTGATTTTATTGTTATTGTAACAGCAGCGTGTTTATAGAGAATTTGAGGACTTTGGGGATTTCTTGCTCCATACCAGCTGGCAAATCTTTGCTGTTCTTCAGAAGAAGAGAGGAGAGAGACGGTTTGGAAGTTGTGTTGTGTTTCTTCTGTGGTGAAGCCTTCACGGGAGCGGACATATTTTGCAGCAAAGTAGCGTGTGATTGCTTCGTCGACATTGGTGGGACCTTCTTTTAAGGCTTCCACAACTTCAACAATGCCGGTTGAATTGTCCACACGGATGACAAAAGGTTCCACGGTTTTAAGGGGGGTGAGGGTGATGACCGCGAGAGAAGACATTATTGCAACCGCAACCGCGATGCCGGCAATGGCAAGCGAGACGCGGGTGGTGCGGCGTGAGGCGAGTATGCGATCTTGATCGAACGAGCGTGCTTCAGCAATGTATTGTTCTATGTCTTTTTCTTTCATGCTTTTTGCCCGCAATTTTTGTAAGATTTGATTTCTTCATCCGTTAATTTTTGTGCCAGAAGCATTTCCAGCTTCCCTTCTTTTAGGGGTGAAGGGGTGTTGTTACTGATGATAATGGGCGTGGGCGTGGGTTTTTTCCCTTCCCAATTCCACATTGATCTGTTGAGTGGACGTTTAGAATATCCATCACACTTTGGGAGTGACTTCAGTGTGTTTGGTGAAGACATACAGCCACTGAGAAAGAGAAATGGTAAGATGACCCCAATTTTTTTAAATTCCCGCATTTTAAATTTAGACCTTTTTTAATAGTGATGCTAGTTTTTTAATTCCCCTTGTTGCTGCATTAGCAGCTCGTCCACTTAGTTGAGCCGTTGTTTTAGCGACTGGTCCTGATCCTGTAAGAGAAGCCCCCCCAGAGGCTAAAGCTGATGCGATATCAGGGAGTCTGAGGAAAAGGTAAATACCACCAATACCAACAACCAAGAACTGAATTAAAGTAGTGAAGATATTTTTAATATCTCCTGAAAAAACTTTCATTGAAATGTTAACATATAAACCACCAAGCAGCACGACTAACACATATAAAATGATGAAGTTTGCAACTTGCCCTAACCATGCTTCTGTGAATTTTCTGGTTGAGGAAAACATATAGAGGCTTATGAAGAGTGGTCCTATTGATAGGACAAGAAACAAACCCAATTTAGCAAATAATGAAACAACAAAACCGACTAGACAAAAAAAGGCAGCAGCAACTAGGCAGATAAAACCAGCAATCCATGTCGCAATAAACATCCCCATTTGAGTCAGACCTGTGTACTGGTTTGCTGCGTCCAAAACCTGTGCTCCAGCTTTGTTTATCATATTGTCCCATACATTTCGATCCACATGTGCTCCTTGTGTGACATTTGAAATGGCATTAGGCAGATCATGGAAAAATATACCACTGACCCACTCATTATAAACATCGGCGTTTGTGGCAAGTGAAACAACGATGCCGAGTTTGAAAGTTGTCACTATAAATTCCCATAAGGGCATGGAAGAGCGCCCATAGATGATATTGTAGCCCATAAATATAATGTAGATTGTACAAGACAGTTTAAGCGGAGCACCTAAGCTTGATGAAAGATTGACAATGACGTCATTCATTGTCTTTGTAAGGGGTTCCATCAACATATTGTCTATCTTAGTGAATATGCCTTTGCTTTCTACTGCCATTGAGATGCTCCGCTCTTCATTATGTCTTAATGGTTATTTTGTTGTTCTTCTGCCGCGCGCTCTTTTGCTCTTCGTTCTTCCTCAGCACGTCGCTTTGCTCTTTGTTCTTCTAATTTTTTTTTAGTGTTAGCTTCCATTTTTTGAAGTCTGGCTCTCATTTCAGCTTCAAATTTTTCATCTAGTTTGCGATTGTTCTCTTCCGCTTGACGCTCTCTTTCTGCTGCTTTTGCTTCATATTCTTTTTGAAGTTCTAAAAATGCTAACCGCATGTTTTCACAATTTTTTGAAGTTCCTGCAAATCCACATCTGGCATCCCACTCGAAGCGTAAATTTTTATCTTTTTTAAATTCTGCGACGCTATAGGTTTTTTCACAGCCAGCAGCGATAATTCCAGTGCCAAGTAGCAATGTTGTTATGAGAACTTTATTCATCAATATTTCCCCTTCTTTCTTTCAGTTTTACAAGGTTTGAGCACAATCTTTAAATTATGCTTGTGTTATCGGTTTTTTATAACCAGTGATGATAAATCTAGGGCAGCGACATAATCTTGCCATAAATCTATTGTATAGTCTGTAAGGTTCTTTAAGTTGAGCAGCTAAAGCGCAATAGATGTTATCCATTGTTTTTGTAATGGGCTCCATCAACATATTGTCGATATAAGAAAATATGCCTTTGGTTATTATTGCCATTTAGATGCTCCACTCTTCATTGTATATTTTTATAATTTAATTGTTATTTTGTTCTTCTGCCGCGCGCTCTTTCGCTCTTCGTTCTTCCTCAGCACGCTCTTTTGCTCTTTGTTCAGCAAGGAATTTTTGATTCTCTTCTCTCATTTTTTTAATTCTGGCTCTCATTTCAGCTTTCAATTTTTCCATTGATTTGCGATTTTCTTCGTCAATTTTACGACTTCTTTCTGCTGCTTTTGCTTCATATTCTTTCTGAAGTTCTAAAAATGCTAACCGCATGTTTTCACAATTTTTTGAAGTTCCTGCAAATCCACATTTCGCATCCCACTCTAGGCGTAATTTTTCATCTTTTTTAAATTCTGCGACGCTATAGGTCTTTTCACATCCAGCTGTGATGAGCCCTGTGCAAAGTAGCAATGTTGTTATGAGAACTTTATTCATGATTAATGACTGTCCTGTTGTTGTTCAGCTCGTTCTTTTGCTTCTTGTTCGGCTTTAGCTCGTTCTTTTGCTTCTTTTTCGGCTTTCCATTTTTCATGTTCAGCTTTTTGTTTGTCCATAAGTTCATCCATCGCTTTGTTGAAGCGCTCTGCCGCTTTCCGGCTTCTTTCTTCAGCTTTGGCTTCATATTCTTTTTCAAGTTCTAAAAATGCTAACCGCATGTTTTCACAATTTTTTGAAGTTCCTGCAAATCCACATTTCGCATCCCACTCTAGGCGTAATTTTTCATCTTTTTTAAATTCTGCAACGCTATAGGTTTTTTCACATCCAGCAGCGATAATTCCAGTGCCAAGCAGCAATGTTGTTATGAGAACTTTATTCATGATTAATGGGTGTCCTGTTGTTGTTTAGCTTTAGCGCGCTCTTCTGCTTCTCTCTTGGCTTGTTCTTTTGCTTTTTCTTCAGCTCTTCTTTTTTCCATTTCAGCTTCGGTTTTTTCTAGTTCAGCTTGCATTCTTTTATGTCTAGCTTCCATTTTGGCTCGAAATCTTTCCATCGCTTTACGATCTTCTTCTTCGCGTTCACGCGCTCTTTCTTCAGCTTTTGCTTCATATTCCTTTTCAAGTTCAAGTTGTGCTAATCTTAGGTTTTCACAATTTTTTGAAGTTCCTGCAAATCCACATTTAGCATCCCACTCTAAGCGTAATTTTTCATCTTTTTTAAATTCAGCGACGCTATAGGTTTTTTCACATCCAGCTGTGATGAGCCCTGTGCAAAGCAGCAATGTTGTTATGAGAACTTTATTCATGATTAATGACTGTCCTGTTGTTGTTTAGCGCGCTCTTCTGCTTCTCGTTCGGCTTGTTCTTTTGCTTTTTGTTCAGCTCGGAATTTTTCATTCTCAGCTCTCATTTTTTCAATCCAAGCTTTTTGTTTAGCTTTAAATTCTTCATCTAGTTTGCGATTATGTTCTTCAGCTTTTTTCCGGCGTTCCTTTTCAAGTTCTAAAGCTGCTACTCTTAGGTTTTCACAATTTTTTGAAGTTCCTGACCATCCACATCTTGCTCCCCATTCTTCCATCAAATTTTTATCTTTTTTAAATTCTGCGACGCTGTAAGTTTTTTCACATCCAGCTGTGATGAGCCCTGTGCAAAGTAGCAATGTTGTTATGAGAACTTTATTCATTATTTATTGTCCTGTTTCTTTTCAGATTCTTGTTTATCGTCATTTGTCGAGCCAAAGCCTCTCCAATTTTTACGGGTTTCAAATTCAGCTTGCTCTGCATTTTTACAATTTTTCGAATTCAAATCCCCTGACGTCAAACATTTCACTAATACTTCTTCCATCAGTTTTTTATTTTTTTTAAGTTCTTCTACGCTGTAGGTTTTTTCACAACCAGCCGTGATCAGCCCTGTGCAAAGTAGCAATGTTGTTATGATGATCTTGTTCATATTCAAGCCCCTCTTTTTTACTCTTTATTGACCACGCATTTTTTGGGCTAAAGCTTTGGTTCGTGCTTTAAATTCTTCTATTTCACGTCTTTCTGCCGCTTTTTCTTCTGCTTGTTGAATCATCATGGCGGCTTGCATTTGGAGTATTTTTGTTTGGAGGTCTGCTTGTACCGCTGCTAATTGTGCTTGAATGCCTTGAATTTTACCCGCATCTTCAGTACTTCCAAGTTCGTCAAGGAGCTTGGTAATGTTTTTTTGTGTTTCACTGGCTTCTTCGTAGACGTCTTGTCCTTTGGCTGCTTGTCCTACTACGCGCTGTTCGGCTTTTTTCACTTCTTGTGCGTAAAAAGCATCTACTGCCTCTTTTGAGTCTGCGCCCCCCGCGGGCTCTTTGTATTTAAGCTCTTCTTGCCATTTTTGCGTGTTTTTGCTGCCGCCACCGCCACCGCCACCACCGCCGCCGCCGCCCATCGATTGTTGAAAGTGGTTAAAATCAAAAGGGAGGGCGCCACTGTTCCCTTGCTTGTTAAACATGTCTTTCAATCCCGAAATGTCAGGCTTGACATTTAAGGAGTTATATAATTGTTTCGCTTGATCGAGTTGGCTCTTTAATTGGTCAAGCTGTTGTTTGCCTTGTTGAATTTGTTCTTGCAATTTGTTAAGTTGTTGTGTGCCTTGCTGGACTTGTTTCATTATTTGTCCAACAGCCGCGGGATCATATACCATGATAGCAAAGGCATTTGTTTGAAAGCCAAATGAAGCTGCACAGACGGCTGTTGCCAATAAAAGTTTTTTCATTGTTTTGACCTTTCTTGAAAAATAGGAAGCCATTTTTCTGGAGATTGTCCAACTTCATCCATAATGGTCTCTAGGAGTTCAATATTCTTGGTGGTGCCACTTAAAATGGCTATTTCATCATCAAAGCCCCGTAAATTCAGTTCTGCTACAACTGAACTTTGTCCTTGTTTGATGAGAAAACGCCGTGACTCACGGCTTAATTCTGATTGTATCAGGTTAAACTCTCTGTCCGATAATTTAAAACCTTCTACATAATCCCCATGATTGCCCTTTTGATTGGGAAAATAAATCTGTGTGGGGCATTGCTCTATAATGGTGTGAGCAATGGTCGAATTAATCGCATCTTTGGGAGATTGTGTCGCAAACAACATCAAACCATTTTGTTTACGAATAGTTTTCAGCCTGTCTTGCGCAAAGGCTTTAAAGGAATCATCCTCTAAGGCTTTCCAAAACTCATCAATGACAATGATAATACGACGTCCATCAATCAGAGACAAAATCCTATGAAAAAGATACATCATTAAAGGTGGACGAATTTCATCATTGTCTAAAAAATCCGTCATGTCATAACCAATAAATTTTGCATCAATGCCAATGTCGTCATCAGGATTGTCAAAAACCCACCCTAAGGCATTGCCTTTACACCATCTTTCTAAACGACCCGATATCCCCTCTCTATGCGTGGTATCAAAAAACATTTGTAAGGCAGAGATCGTCCGTTGTTCTTTTGGTAACAAGGCAAGCTGGTCAACAGCCGCCGTGATATCTTGTCTTTCTGATTCACTGATCTTTTGATCTTCAGACGAAACAAGCTTTATAATCCATTGGCGTAAAAAAACTCTATCTGCTGGATTGTTATAGTCTAAGCCTTTTAGCGGTGCTATGCCTGTCGGTCTACCATTCTTCAAGGGCATATAAGTGCCGCCACCCGCTCTGACAAAAAGTTCTGCACCCCGATCTTTGTCAAAAAAGACCATATTGGGATCATGCTTTTGAAGTTGTGCTAAAAGAAAATTGACAATAACCGTTTTCCCAGAACCAGAGGGACCACAAACAAATGTATTGCCTAAATCACCAAAGTGAAAGTTAAAATAAAACGGTGAACCAGCAGAGGTTTTCATCAAGGCTACCGCTGGTCCCCACACATTGCCATCTATTTTTCCAACCGGAAAAGAATGAAAAGGAGAAAGCGCTGCATAATTGCGGCTTGTTATTGCACCAGAGCGGGTGCGATAAGCATAATTGCCAGGCAATTGTGCCCACCAAGCCGCCGCTAACCCTAAATCTTCCCGCGCAATCACAGCCCCACCATCTGTAAGACGAGAACGCGCTTTGGCAAGATTATCCGCTAATTCTTGCGGCGTATCAGCAAAAACTGCCAATGATAAATGATGTTCCCCTAAAACAAAACGATTGGATTCAAGATCATCAAGCGCATCATCCAGCTCCATAATTTGTGAGCCCGCACGGTCTCCTGCATTGACCATTTGGTTTTGTTTGCGCCCCATAATCTGCTTGGCAATGTTTTTGCTCTTGAAAACAAAAGATTGGGTGAAAATAAACTCAAAGGGAAGCGTGAGCAAACCATCCGCCATGCCTACCCTGGTTTTTGCTGGATATTCTTTCCAACCAAACATGCCCGCAAACCGCTGTCCTGCCTCGGTGCGTATTTCTATGATCTCTTTCCCAAAAATGAGACGGTCTGAATAAACAGTTGAAGCTATCGTCCCCCATGTGAGAGGGATACGTTCACGACGACCTCCCACCAATTGGTGGATAAACTCACTTTGCTGCGAATAAATATTACCTTCATGTTCATAAAGGCTCAGTCTTTTTGCACCATAGCGCTCTAAATTTTGAATAAGATCTGTTGTAATATCTTCAAGCTTGCGAATGGATTCTGCATCAACTTCTGTCTTTTCTTGCTTGGCTTTGCCTAAACGTTTGAAAAACTCCACTAATTTATCCGTTTGATCAACGTGTGGATTCCACAAAATTGAAAGATAAAGATCATTGCGATAAAGCTCCTGTGAAACCATCCGCTCGCGATATTTATCATCTAATTGCTTGGCAAATGCCGATCTGAAAGTCCCATCCGGATAAACAGTTTCACGCTTTCTGATAATATGGCTATAAAGCGCTATCCGTTCATCCGCTATGTTTTTAAACAGATTGTTGAGCTGTTCGTGAAGCACATTCAGATCAATAATATCCGCTGTCTCAAAGTTAATGCCTTCAAGTTTAATAACGGACATGAGAGCGCGTGAATCCAGCGCAATGATGTGTTTATTGACATGGCGCACGTAAGGAATGATCGCCTCTGGCTGCTTTTCACGTTTGCGCTCTGTTCTATTCATTATAATTCCTCATAATTACGAATTAATCGTAATGGAGAAATACTTCCCCCACCCCATAGACTCGAATTTCTGGCAAAAATAGATGTCTTTTGCCATGTCAGAAGAATACGAAATTTGTTATGGTCATGCTTTAGGATTTCCTTGAATATGAAATGCAGCATCACACCAAAGGTTAGAAGAAAAATATTGCCTGCCATAATGAACAATATCATCGTTCCTATCCCATTTAATCCCATAGCTTCCACCGTCACGCCTGCAATCATTGCAGGGCGCGTGCAAGCAAGAAATAACGTATCTTCTGTTAGCTTATCGTGCTCTTTCATGGCTTTGAAAGACAAAGTTTAATTAGGAAAGCATTGATACGATTTGCGATGCACCCATAACAATGCCGATGCCAACACAAACAAAAAAAGCTTTACGCATTTCAACATAACCAGCAATCCATGCAAGCCCAATACCAGCAACCGCAATCGTCGCAATCGATTTTGCAATGTTTCCTGTTAAAGCTTCAATTATTTTTTTAAGCGCATCGTCAACTTTTCCAAAGTCGCCTGCTGCAAATGCTGGTTCACTCAGTGCGATGAAGGCAATAAACAGCATCAATGCTGCTGTTAACCATTTCTTTTGTGTGTTGGATAGAGTAGTTTTTGGTAAGGTATGTTCATTAATGAACGAATTATTCATGTTTTTCATGAAAATTCCCCCGCTTTATGTTTAAGTTGATCATAAAATTAATATTCAAAATATTAATCAGGAATCATATAAATGAAAAAAATAAATTTTTCTATCGATAAATTAACAATATTTAATCTTTTATTAATTAATAAACAAAAATATACTAATATTCAAAATGATACTTTTAAAATATCTTAGAACAGCGTCTAAATATATTGTCTTAATTTATATTATTATTTTGGGATACTTTTATTTCAGTCAACATACTGAAAAAATTATGCAAAATTATTTTTTTAAAGTGCCAGAAAAGACAATAGAAAACCCTGTTCAAAATCCGAAGTCACAATTGATAGATTATGCAAACCAACAAAATGTTGTGTTGTATCCAAAACCATTCGCATCACAATTTTATGAAGAAAATGTGCCGGTCTATTCAGGTGCTATACAGGTAACAAGTGGTGTGACCTTTAAAATGATTACGCTTGTGGATGATGGATGGAGAAAAAAGATCATTCGTGATATTCGATTATATGGTGTGGAAAGCTGTGAAATGAGGCAATTTGCCTCACGCAACGGCGTTAAGTGGCCATGCGGTGCTT
Organism: Bartonella sp. TS82HLJMH; assembly: GCF_042193495.1. Taxonomy (NCBI): domain Bacteria; kingdom Pseudomonadati; phylum Pseudomonadota; class Alphaproteobacteria; order Hyphomicrobiales; family Bartonellaceae; genus Bartonella; species Bartonella sp. TS82HLJMH. The sequence goes on from NZ_JBHILU010000004.1 coordinate 22,607, forward strand.
TTGTTACTGCTTGGCTTGTTTCAAAAACAATCGATAAAAAGGTTACTTGTCGGCAAGCACGTGTCATTCAACAGGTTCATTATGCACAATGTTTTGTGGATGGGGTTGATCTGGCACGTTTGGGGCTTGCAGAAGGGTTGATGGTGTTGACAAAAGATCAGCATAATTTCCCATCTCCAGCAGACTATAAAACTCTACAATCTGCTGCTCAAAAAGCACAAAATGGCTTATGGTCGAGCAAATTTCAACAACCAGAAGATTGGCGAAGAGACAATGGCAGTTATAATCCCATTGACCATTATTGATAAAGCGTTCTCTCAAGCACTATTTAAAAATCAAGACAATATTCCACTACGAACTTTATCAGAAAAAAGTTAATCATAATCCACACAGGATTTGGTGGACAACTCTCTTCAGTAAAAATTGTTGTGTTTAAAACTTGCTTACTCATATAAGTTGTTCACTACAGCGCTATGTAAGAGCGCGTTCCCTTGGCGATATGTTATTTCGTTTTGCTTTTTAAATGAAAGGCTTTCTGCCTCTCAAACTATTAATAATCGCACCCCAATCATGACATCAGATCTGCGTTTATCAGAGGACTATCAAGCCTTTGGGGGAGAGGCAAGGGAACTTTGTAAAAGTACATCATGAGGCGCACGTGCCCTTGACCAATAGCCAAAAGGCTTGTCTTGTCCTTTTCATGCAGCTTTAAAATCATGATTAAAGAGAAAACTTATAAGGGGTATAAATAGCAGTTTATAGGTATCATAGGTGTTAATCGAAAAAACTAGAAAGAAGATTGCAAACCCTCGTTTTATCGTGTTGAATATTTTTGCATCGCTTTGATCTTGACACGCTTTTTTCGAGCTATGAGTCGTTTCAAATAGAGGGAAGTATAATGGCAAAAAAATAAAAACTCAACTGCGTCAAAAGAAGGGTTTCTAAATACCTGTACGGTAAATTAATACCAATAATCATAAAATATTCTCAGTTTGATTTATCGTGATGCATTCTGCAAGAGAAATTTTGTGGAAAAAGGGTATTTTTAACATTTTTTTTGCCTCTGTTATGAGGTTAAAACAATTATGGTTAACAAAATATCTGGCAGAAAATTAACTTCAAAGTACTGGGAATATATAAAAATTGCTGATAATACTGATATTGGACACATTAGTAGAAGCCAACTTCTTTTTCTTGTACAAGACTTACCAGTAACTGATCTTATCAAAGGAACAGAAGCCCATTTATTAGCTAAACTTTTGAATACTGTACCCGTTGCGCATTTTGAAAAAGGTAAACTTCCAATAGTTTTTAAAAGCAACCATCAAATTGGTCTGGAAATTGGTTGTACGTCTGTTCATGTAAGTAGATTACTTTCACGCCTTTTTGATAAAGGTCTTATTGTGATGCGGGATTCTGGTAACTTTAAACGCTATAGTTTTAATTCTGCTAATTATGTACCAATTGCTTGTGGTATTGACCTTAGCATTTTAATCGCGCGTTACCATGAACTTAAGCACTCTATTTTAACGATTAAAGAAGAAAAGAAACATCATGATATGGTTGTTAGGACCTTTTGTGGTGTTTGTCGTCGATTGCAGCTTCGTATCGAAGAGATAAAATTTACATCTATTGCTTCAATGTTTTTAAATCGTATGAATAAAATTAAATCTGTTCTTGGGTCCCCTTTTAAAGCGTCTACCTTTAAATTGGAAAAAGCTATTAAGCTTTTTAATCGGCTCTTAGATCGTTTATTTTTTACAAAAATGTTATGCACAAATAACAAAAATGTTATGCAATTACATAATACAATCCCTAACTATGATTGTAATTGTAACAAAAATGAGTATTCAGAAAAATCTGAACACAACTCAAAATACTAACATGACCTTCGGTCATGAAAAAAGGCTTATGAAAAAATAGAGAAAAGCAAAACCCAATCATCATTTTCTTCAAAATACACTGCATTTCTTCCAATCAAACTAGAATTTTTAACGCAAGCTTTGCCTCATGTTGCTATGTTCATGAAACATGGATTGCAATCTGAAAGAGATTTAATCTGATCCATGGAATTTTTAGCGAAAATAAAGGAGATTTCTTTTCAGGCACTTGAAGAAGCTAAAGAGACTATGAGAAAAAATGTGCTTTCTTTTGCTATAAAAGAAAGCACATCGGGGGGATTAGAGCGACAGCTTTACATATTCTACTCTGAAAAGCGGTCCTTTTTATCTTTTTTCCACAGAAAATAAGTTACAAGTCCGAGAATGGGAACTCTCAATTTGGCAAAAGGGAAATGTTGACTGAGAGCTGCAAGGCTGGAAACGGTCGCATCTGTCATTATTTTTTGGCGTTGTTCTTCTGTCTTTTTTTGTTGGTCATAGCGTTGGTAAGCCTTGAGAACACGACTGATAATAAGACCTAATCCTGCAAGAGAAAGACAAATTAAAAACATGATACTAGCGGCGGCAAGAGGATTCATAACAGAACATAACGCAATAAAAACGGTGATACATAAAAAAAGCAAAGACATGAAGAATGAAATGCCAATAAATCCACAGCAAATTGCTTGAAGGCGTACTTGCTTGACAGTGCTTTTAAGCCCTCCACCGACAAGATGGTTTAAAAGAGGAGTGATAAACTTATGCATTGCTTAACGACGCAGTAGTTGAGAAAGAATAAAACCAACCCCTGCGGCAAACAAAACACTTTTGCCAGGATTTTTACGAACGCATTGATTTATGGTTTGTTCAAGATCACTGATTTTGTCTTTTGCTTGAGATATCATGTCTTCACCACTTTCTTTCGCGGAGTGATATAGTTTTTCCGCTTTGTCTTTGGCGGCGTTAAATTTGTTTGCACCAAGATCTGTCAGGGTTGAGGTAATCCCTGAAATTTCAGTGCGTAACTTTTCTAATTGTCCTTGTAGGTCTTTTTCTACGACTGTTTTATTATGTTGTGTTGTTTTGTTCTGGGCCATGATATTTTTTCCCTCTCTTGATTCATTATATTTGTATTGGTGTGTTCATAGTGATCATTTGCATTGGAGTGAAAATTTTCACTGCTTGAGTAACGCCAAAAGTTTTTTTTGGTTCCTTTTATTTTGTCGAATTTAAGATTGTTTTTGATAAAACAAATCTTTCCTATACGATAGGCAATACCCGTAAAGGATCGCATCCGTTGAAAATTGTTTTATGCTTTTTCAGGAATTTAACACCATTCTTCAGTTTCTTGTGGCGCAGTTTTTTATAATAGTTTTTTGAAAGCGTGTTGAGGCTTGTTTTTTAGGTTTGTGACAGATAAAAACATAGTTGTTGTGCTTTGCGGCAGAAGTAATGTCATTTTTATGCTTTTGCAGAAGAAAAAGAAAATAATATTGCTGTTCTTTACTCTCTATATATTTGGCGGATAAACGAGCACTCCCATTATACTTTATATTTTTGATAAGTTTAAGATATTGCGATAATTATTTTTTTTAAATGTAAGGTATAATTTTATTTTGGGATAGGAGGTACTTCAGTGCACTGGTTGTTAGAGATGTGCATATCCTTTTCTTCAAGAGTTTTATGATATTTTTGCTGTTTATCCTATGCAAGTAAATATTTTGTTGGGTTTAAAAGAGCCGCTGAAATGAGAGAAGCTTTGCGATATGAGGGATTCATTCAACAGAAACGATGATAAATTATTCTTATAAATTAAAATATTATATGCAATACTTCTTGCGAGTCTATCATTTTGCCAAATTTATGCAATAAATTGATTGTTTAAGATCAACTTGTTGAATTGTTAGAGAAAAATTTCTTGAGTGATTTCTTTAGAATAAGAGAGAGCTTGTGGAATAAAACTATACTTGATTTATCAAGTTTGCTTTCTTAAGAGGAATGCGAAAATGACGTTAAAAGGGTAGTAGCATTGTGGAACAGTGATGCTATGCGGGATGACGATCCAGCTCATAAAAAAGATAAGACCACAAGAATGTGAGATAGAAATGGAATCTGAAACAGTACCTTTAGATAATATGTCTGCTGTATTGACAGCGCATGATTTTTCTCCTTTTTCTATGTTTATGGCTGCTGATTGGGTGGTGAAAGCCGTTATCATTATTTTATTACTTGCTTCTCTTATATCTTGGACAATTGCTTTTGTGAAAATTATTGAGATCACTTTGGCAAAACGAAGAGTGCGTCATGAACTTCAATTGGTTCTTAATGCTCAGACTCTTACACGTTTGGCAGCTAGCTTGAAAGAAAGCAAAGGGGCTGGTGTGTTTTTTCTCAAAGAAGTCCTTAAAGAGGTGTATCTTTCTACACAACAGGTTCATTTTTCTGCTCCTGAAGGAATAAATAAAAGCTCTGAGGAAAGAACCAGTACAAGGGAAAGTGCACAAACGCTTGAAGACATTCTCTTTTATGAGAAGAGTAATCAATATGAAGATGTTTCCCGTGATGTTCGCGATGCTAAGGCTCGCGATGTTCATGAAGGTTTAAAAGAAAGGGTTCATTCGCTTTTGTCACGCTGCTTGTTGGCTGCTACACGCCGTGTTGCATGTGGAAGCGCTGTTCTTGCAACCATTGGTGCAATTGCTCCCTTTGTTGGTCTTTTTGCAACTGTTTGGGGCATTATGAATTCTTTTATTGGGATTGCTCAGTCTCAAACAACGCGACTTGATGTGGTTGCTCCCGGGATTGCTGAAGCTTTATTCGCAACGGCTATTGGGCTTTTTGTAGCTATTCCCGCCGTTGTTATGTATAATAGCCTTATGCGTGCTTTGAATGGTTATCGCAATGATTTAGGCGATATCGCTGCGGCTCTTGAAAGGCTCTTGAGCCGTGAACTTGATAAACAAAGACAACAGAAAAGTCATAAAAAATGAAAGCAAGCCTTAATAATGATTGGGATACAGACGAGAGTGGGTTGCAAAGCGAAATCAATGTGACCCCTTTTATTGATGTTGTATTGGTGTTGCTTATTGTTTTTATGGTTGCTGCACCTTTGGCAACATCTGTCATTCCCGTTCAGCTTCCTTCTATAACTCAAGGACCTTCAGTGGTTCAGTCTGATGAACCTCTTTATGTTACTTTGCAAAAAGATCGTTCTCTTTACATTGGTGATCATCTTGTAGAACAGGTAGCTTTGAGAGAAGCTTTGTTGAGAGAAACTACGCAAAATTTAGAGACAAAAATTTTAATCAAAGCTGATAGTGAAATTGATTATGGTACTGTCATCGATTTATTAAATCAAATACGCATGGCTGGATATAATAAAATCGGTCTTGTAGGATTGCAAAGCTCTACCAATCTTACCTCAAGAGGTGTGATCAATAATAAAACCACAGGGGTAGCGGATGCTACTGTCGATGGAGTGGGTGGTAACATTGTGGGGCATGTGGATGTCATAAAAACCGGCACTGCGGTAAACGCTAATATTTCAGGAGTTGCTTCTGACCAGTGATAAAAAACAGCCTTTGTTGCAGGAAGCAAAGCTATATTACTCAAAGTCGTAGAGTGAAATTGATTATGGTACTGTCATCGATTTATTAAACCAAATACGCATGGGGTTCATATATTGAATCGGTTTTTAGGATTAAGCTCTACTCATCTTGCCTCAAGAGGTGCGATTAAGAAAAACAGCAGGGGCGGTTGTTATGTGTCTTAATACATCTTAAAGCCCTTTTTGCGACGGTGTTCATAAATAGTATAACGGTAAAGCTTCCGTAAAATAATAAAAAATCTATTGAACCTCATTATCGTTATGCTTAATAAAAGAGCAAGCGAGCACCCTTATAGTATTTATACTTTCCCCCAATGTTATGACAGTACTTAGTACAAGTATTCATTATAGGTATTTTTTCAGTTTTTATCTACATGCTAGCTACGTTTGGAATGTGAGAGAAATGCTTTTGATTGATGTAATATAAATAGATTTGCAATGAAAGAATCTTACAGTATTGAGTTTTCTCATTTAAGTTGCAAGACAATTAATTATTATAAATCAAAATGATGTATAGATTGTAGACATTACAAGCGGTGTGTGGGCTCCCAATGGTTAATGCCAATGTTTTTGTTATGGGGGAGGGGTGTACGGTGATAACGAAGTTTTGTATAGCGCAAGAAACGTAATTGAGAGATGATTGTTTAGAGGTGTGTTTAGTAAAAAACTTTGAAAACAAATGCGCACCCATCCTGCACTTTGAAAAGCTCGAAGGAGTTTCCGTGAAAGAGTCGTTAGAATAAGCGAGTATTATATTTTGAGAAGAGCGATTTTTTCAGAGCTTCTTAAGTATGCCCCGTTGAACCAAAACCTCCTGTTCCACGGCTTTCGACATGGTTTTGAGTATTTTGCTCTGATTCAATGGCGCAAACATTGACTTGGGATACGGGGGCGATGACTGTTTGGGCAATGCGCATTCCCCGTTGGATGGAAAAATCTTCTTGTCCTAAATTGATAAGAAGGACTTTGACTTCACCACGGTAATCACTATCAATTGTTCCTGGAGTGTTGAGGCATGTGATGCCGTGTTTTAAGGCTAAACCAGAGCGTGGACGTATTTGTGCTTCAAACCCACGTGATAAATGAAAAATGAGACCTGTTGGAATAAGTGCTCGCTGCCCAGGGGCAAGAACAAGCATTTCTTCTTCTCCAATTGCTGCACGTAGATCAAGACCCGCAGAACCAGCCGTTGCGTAATGAGGAAGTTCTAAGCCTTGTCCGTGTGCAAGACGCTGAACAAATAAAGTCACGGGATGTGAAGATTGAGAAGAGACAGGGTGGTTGTTTAGAGGAGCGTTGGTTTCAGTGTGCGACATGATCAAGGTATTTCCAAAATATGAGGTCTAGAAAGAAATGATACTTTAACAAAAGATATCCATAAAACCAAGTCGATAAAGGTTTGTTGATACAGATTGTCTCCAGAGCTTGCTGATCTAGAATATTCCAAAGCACCATCTAACACCATTAATGGCATCATTATTGATGGCTTATACCTAGGAACATGCGCTTATTTGAGATCTAAATTATGTTCACAGATAAGATTTCTAGATACTACCGATAAGAATACCCGTGGCAAAAACCAAAGCACCACCAATGATAACCTGTAAAGAGGCGCGCCAAAAGGGCGTTGACATGAATTTGTTTTGGATCCAGACGATTGCGCCTAGTTCGAAAAAAACAATGATAAAAGCAATAACTGTCGCTACATAAAAAGAATTGATCAAATAGGGAAGAGTATGACCTAATCCTCCTAATGTTGTCATAATGCCGCTGGCAAGACCTCTTTTTAACGGTGAACCGCGCCCTGATAATTTGCCGTCATCGTGGGCTGCTTCTGTGAAACCCATTGAAAGTCCCGCACCAATTGAAGCTGAGAGCCCTATCAAAAAAGTTTGATGCGTGTCTCCCGTGGCAAAAGCTGCCGCAAAAATGGGGGCAAGGGTAGAGACAGAGCCATCCATTAACCCTGCAAGACCTGGTTGAATCCAAGTCAAAAGCGTTTGTCTTTGCGCTTTCGAAGGTTTTTTTACGGTGTTATTTGCTGCTGTTGTTTTTGGGGAAGGATGGCTGCTTTTGCTTTTTACAAGAGATGTTCGGTCACATAATGAACCGATAGTGTTTGCACGATTATGGCAAGTAAGGCACAAAAGTTCCTTATAATTTTTAAGCTCGTGGATGCTCATGGCGGTAAAAATTGCAGCTTCCTTAGAGGAATAAGGTTCTAGAGCTTTTGCATATTTTAAATAGAGCGCTGCATGTTGCTCTTTTACTTTGAGCGCTTGAAGTATCATCTTTTGTGCTGAACGAAAGAACAGAGCTTTACGTTGTACAAATGAAAAAAACAATTTCAACATTTTCTGTTCCTCTGCACTTTAGAATAATTCTAAAACATAAGAAAAATAAATCGAAAGTCAATCTAAAAGTTAAAAACTGACAAATTACAAAAAGGTTGCACTGAGAAAAAAGAGTGCTGAGAAATCAAGAAAGCAAAGGAGATTTATCAAGAATAATGGTCACATGAAAGAAATGATTGCGTGAAAAAATTAAGAGACAATGTGCTTTATTTTGCTAAAGGGGCGTTTCAATGAAGTGTTTCAATGTATTGTGCTAGAGAATGTGGGGAAAGGAATAAGTTGGCACCGTCATTCATTTGATGCGTTCAAAATACTGTAACAGTTCTTGGAATTTGAATTCTTTAAAAGAGACCTTTTTCAAGGGACAAAAGCCCATTTCGCGAGGGGGGCCCGTGAAGAGTATAAAAGGGTAGAGCGACAAAATTTCCATGAAATAATATAAATTCCATTGGGTCTTCTTAATCTTTACGCTTCATAAAAGAGCAAGCCAGCATCATCATACACCTTAGCTCCCAGTGTTGCGCCACTCATCGCGCTTGTGGAGGTGTAAGCCAGTATTCTTATGATATTTACGTGCATTTAGAGTTGTTACAGCTTTTGCATTTAGGTGGATTTGTTAGCGTGTAACGAATTATCTTTAGTACTGTAATTTCAGGGGCAGGTTTAAGGGTGGAAGTACATAAATGAGAGAGAGATATTATCATATCAAACAGTGTTCAATTTATTGCATTGCATTTGTGTGAATATAGCTGATCAAATTTTATTTATCATGTGGAGTGGGGAAAAGTTAACAGTATTAATTGAATATAAAAAAACATAAACTGTAATCTGAATTACAGTTTATGTTTTTAAGTATTAAATAAGCTTACTGTTTAAACTGTATTTAAGTGAAACGTTGTTTAAACGAGCATCCACGCACTGTCCGCAAGAGCATCAAATGCTTTTTGACCCGGTGTACGATAGGGAGGCCGCTTTTTAGAAAATAACCATGAAAAATACGCAATAAGACCCCAAAGTGCTGCTGCAAATCCCATCGACATTCCTACCTTTATAACACCTTCTTTAACATCTTGTTCAGTGCTTTGTGTTGAAATATGATCCATAACCATATCAATAGCTTTAAAAAATTTATTTTCTTTTGACACTGTAGAAGAAAAACTAGAATCTTGAGAATGACTATTCAAATAGTAAGCATTAGCTTCCAGAATCTGTGAAAAGAAAAAGGCTATTGTAACAATATATAACGCGATTTTTTGAAATATTTTCATTATAATGATCCCAATTTAAAATATTTAATCAAAAAAGTTTTTTCATTACACTTTCTAAACAAAACAAAAAAAGCACCATGGCATCCCGCGATGCATAATTTCATTATGTTTTTAATGTGCTGTTAATACAAAGTGTTTAATTACACATTTTGTATTATATTTGGGTAATTTCCATAGTTTATTGATTCTGTCAACTTTTCAATTTTGGTTTTTAACTTAAATTATAAACTATAATTTTTTTGTTAATTTAGAAATAAATTTAAATTATATTATTGTTTTTATTATATTTATTGTATCATCTGTTTTGGTAAGTCGTAAACGCAATTCTATATTATTAAAGGAGATATTTTAAATAAACAAAATGTAGTTTTTTGTGGTGTAAATGACATATGTTCTGTATAAATTTTGATGCAATTTTTAAGATATATTGCGGTGTGAAGTAATCGTTTTATGTTATCTCGTAAAAACACTATTTTGCGGTGTGGTGATATAAGTTCTGTGTTCAGCGTTATAGTTACCAATCGGTTATCATATGGTAAGTAAACTAATATTATTCAGATTACGTAAGCATTGTTAGCTCTCTTTACAAAAATTGATGCGTTCAAAGATGAATGGAGTATTCTGTTTAGTCTTAAAGCGCTTGAATCATTAAATGCTCTTTACTATTTTTTCTTTTCAAATATGCTGGCTTTTTCATCCGTATTGAGGGACGTAAATAAACAAGTTGTGAGAGGTCGAATATCTTTTGGTAAATTGAGCGATTGAACACTTCAATAGCGTGAAGAACAGGGGATTATTTGTTATGCCAAATTATGAAAAAATTTTTTCAATCTTGGAAAGATATTCCCATTGCGGCAAATCATATAAAGTTTAAGCAACGGCAGCACGATTTTTTGTGCAATGAAATGATAAGTATGTACAACATCTCGGTAATCTCCATGGGAAACTTTACCGGATCAACAGTACGGATAGTGTCTTCCGCTTACCCCAAATCGCAGATATTTCAAAACAACAACGGTGGAGAATGAATGTTGGATATGTTCTAGGGAAGGTTGTAAAAAATGGCTAAAAAGTTTTTAAAAAAATACCAACAATGACGAAAGGAGCGGTTGCCCACTCCTTCGTTCCTATCTCTCCTTTCGGGGAAGCGGCCACCATTACTGATGCCGTATATGGTGATACATATACGCTTATTTTTTTTCTCAAAAATCAATAGTGTAAATGCGGTAAATGTTTGAGCATTAGAGCTACAACTTTATGAAAATCTTCGCTGGATAATCTTGGAACAGTACGTGAGCAACTTAAACGACTTACAGAAACTGTTGTGACATAATTGCAGATAATCCATGCTTTTTTATTCTCTATGGGAGATTGTATTGGATACGCAGCGGGATTATTGGGTTGTGATTTCGTTAAAAAGGTAAAACTGTCACATTTCTAATTTTGCATTCTTAGAAAGCACTAAAACAGGCCGCTTTTTCCCAAAATTCAGGGAGTATCGAATCATGAGGAAAATCGCACCAAAAAACTTGCCTGATGCGTGGTGCCGATTTGATTCGTGGTTTTATATGAGGTGGTTTTTTGTAAGGAGCATTTAAATCTCTTTCTCTTATATGCTCGCGCCATGCATTATAATCATGTTTCATCATAACACATGGTTCTTCAAGTTTGGTTATATCTAAGGAAATAGGTGATAGGGTAGAAGGCGCTGTGTTCTTATCTTCAGCCATAGCAGACCATTTATATTTATCGGTCCTTTCACTTAATTATTTTACGGCTTTTCTATCACGAGTTTTTATCAAAATGTTGTTCATAAGTACAGAGAGGTGAAACCATAAAATGGATATATCTGCTTATTTTTGTCTTTTGCGTACAACGCTAGAGGAGGGATGTTGGTGACTAGTTGGTGTTGGTGGGTTGGTTTGGCGGTGGGTGGTTTTGGGGGATGATTGGTGATAGGTGGGTTGTTGGTTATAGGGGGACGCGATTGGAGAGAACGAGTGCACGCGGTCTCGTTTCTATTTTATGGTTAGAGTTTTTTATTGCTTGAAAGGAGCCCTTTTGAGGCAACATAAAAACTGATAAGCATGTAAAATAGGCTAGCAACGACATTCCAACCGGCAAATGAAAGAAAAAGAAAGCGTGCGGATGCTTCAGAACAAGAAGGGGGATGAATGTTGTTTAATTGGTTAAGAAGCTGGTTAATGTCTGAGGTTTTTCTCACTGCGCTTAAACCACAACTGAGGGGAGCTGTCCAAAAGCCATATTCAACACCTGCATGATAAATGGCTAAAACAAGGCTTATACACATTAAGACAAAAACACACAAAAATAAAAGTTGTATCCAAGCAGACATGCGAAAAAACCATGCCCCAAAACCTGCTAAGAGCAAAAATGGTATGGCACCATAATAGGGAAAACGCTCTATGAGGCATAAATCGCAAGGAAGATACCCTCCAAAATATTCAAAACCAAGGGCAAGACCTATTGTAGCGGACAAGCAAAAAGCGAGAAAAAAAGCCCATAAACTTTGTTCTTTTCTGCTGGGTTCAAGATGAAGGTGCTTGTATAAAAGTGGGTGATAAGACAAAACGCATGCCATTAAGTCTGTTCCTTATAAAAGCTTTTTGTTTAAAAAAACTATGAAAATCCCATAAATTAAAACGAGGCTAACACAACCAATGAGAATAATCCATTTGAAATTCTGTACTAGAAAATTCATTGCTTTTTGCCCAAAATGTTTAATCAGCCATGCGAGAAGATAAAAACGAGCGCCTCTAGAAAAAATACAAATAAGAATGAAAAGTTCAAGACGTACACTCATTACACCGGCCAAAATTGTGACAATCTTGATGGGGGGAAGATGAAAAAAACCTGATGTTATCAGTAAAATGACTAGAAATTGCAGGGTTGCACTATTTTTCAGAGATTCAAAACTTTCAACCTTACCATAAATTTCTAAAATGGGTTTGGCAAGAGTATCATAGGCAAAATGTCCGATAAACCAACCGGCAATGCCTCCTAATACAGAACAGGTAGTCGCAATCAAAGCATAGCGATAAACCCGCTTTTGATGGATAAGCAGCATCGGAATATATAAAACATCTATGGGAATTGGAAAAACAGAACTTTCAATAAAGGCAATGAAACCAAGCCAGTGTGGTGCTGTACGCCGATTTGCTAAAGAAATCGTCCAAAGCTTTAATTTGTTTAATATCATGAAGCTTTCTATAAATTTAAGAGGTAAAGACTTTACAAATGAGATTGTTATAAATCCGGTAGAGAAATCCAATAAAGAAAATATTTCATAAAACAGATAAGAAAATGATATGAATTCTTAAAAAATGAGAAGTCTGCTGTTGACGAATCTGTGCTTCTTCATATAGTGCAAAGGAATAATCGACAAGTCTGTATTTTAAGTCCTGTCTTTTGTAGCAATGTGCGGGTGTGGTGGAACTGGTAGACGCGCCAGACTCAAAATCTGGTTCCGAGAGGAGTGTCGGTTCGAGTCCGACCACCCGCACCATTTCTAATATTTTCCTTTATCCTGTTATGGCGCATCACGTCGATTTATAAGACATGTGGGATTGGTAAAACAGCGTTCAATGTTTTGCATGTTGAATGAAAAACATTTAATACCGTAGGACTCTCTCATTTTAAGTCTGTTTATTTTAAGTTTATTTATAGTAAATTAACCAAAATCATGTCTCTTGTACATTGCAAGTTGGATGAGCTCGCGTGGAATGAAATTTTACAAAAAATGAATAAAAATGCCTCTTATGAACGGTTTCAAGGGCATCATTGAGGGTAAAGTCTATGGTGGACGGTGTGCCAGTTTTCACTTTTATGAAGTGTAAAGATGGTGCTCTATAGATTTTATATTCTTGTGGGCGTTGTTGCAAAATGGGCTTGAGGATTTTGAGAGATGTTTCTTTAAAACACGCATGTGAATTGGTAACCCAAGTGTCTTGGATTTGAGAGTGTTTGGGATTTGAGAGTGTTTGGGATTTGAGTGTGTTTGGTTTGGAGCGCTGTCGTATGACATGAGGGGCGTGATCCCAAAAAGATCCGTGAGAAACACCAGCATGAGGCAATGCGTAATCTCCTTTTTTTAAAAGATAGAGCTTTAGAGGCTTTTGAAAGTCGTAAAAACCGAAGTAAAAGGAAATGATAAGGTTGGAAATTGGTTTTTTACCTTGACAATTTCATATTCTCTCCAAATGAAGCTGTCTCCCCGTTACAGAAATTACACAAACAGAGAACCGCAATATCCTCTCTCTACTCTGGTATACAATAGCTGTAAACACTGTCATTTGAAGTGTGGTCATATAGGGTCTTTAAACTTCTTTGAAACGTTACAGTATTTTTTTCAGTGTGTGTTGGATATTCTTAAGAGTGTTTATTTTGCTTTAGGTTTAAGGGCATTTCATGGGGAGGCACCAAGAGGAGGAGCCCGCCCCAAGAGCCCTCAAGAGTCGTTGTGTTCTTACAAACGGACATGATTTTAGAAATAGGTTTTTAGAATCTTGATTCTTCGAGAGTGGGGAGGACAAGTCAACATCATCCTATAAAACTGCAATTGATGCACAATATCCATAGTTATTTTAAAGAAATATCTCTTAATAACTGCTCTCATTTATTTTACGATGGCGTATTTTACGATGGCGCCCAGTGGTATGATGGTAAAGCTTTTATATTCCAAATGTATTACATGAAAGGGGGAGAGAGGATAGGAGCTTGCTTTAAAAGAGGGAGAGGCTTTATTGTTTCATGATTATTTATTTACAGTTTAGTCTTGGTTTTTAGAATCTACGTCTTTTTAGGGGGAAAGGGGCGTTAAAAAACCCCGTTTTTAACAGGGCTTTTAATAGTTCAACTTTTCTTACAGAACTTAGAATTTATAAGCGATACCAAAGCGAAAATCATGCGTTTGAGAAGAGATTTTAAGGTCATCGTTTGCAAATTTCTTTTTCAAAAAATCTGAATAACGATATTCTGTACGCATGATGATATGATCTGTCATTGCAAGATCAAAACCACCACCAACAGTGTAACCAAACATTGTTTCTGTCTTATCTAACACATTGCCAGAAGCAAAAACTGTCGAATCTTCTTGCGATTTTGATAAAAGTGACATGATATATTGCATTTGTGTATAGGCTACACCCCCTGCAATATAAGGCATAAGACGATGGGAGGCAAAACCAATACGCGCACGCGCAGCACCAGACCATTTTTCTTTCAATGTTACACTGCTGACAACAATGTCACCATAGTTGGGTATCGTTTCATCCTGAGCTGCAGGTTTTATGATGGGGATCCCAGCTTCTTTAAAGGCAATGTTAATAGAGTCTAATTCATCTAGAATTTTCTTTCCATTGTCTGTTTGGGTGCTTTCCCTCCCAGACCAGACTATGTCTGTATCAAAACCAAAAACGAGGTTTTCTCCCAGATCAATATTAGAACCTGCATACAAACTTGCTCTCAATCCTGATGGTTTCGGTGATAAATTTCTATCAACCCAAGCCCACTTTCCCTCCTTGGCTTCTTGTGCGTAATTTAGAGTATTTTTACTGGAAAAATATCCAATTTGTCCTCCAATATAAAAACCAGACCAAGAAAAAGGCGCAGAAACAGTAACCGGTGAGATATGTGATGATGAATCACTTTGCAACGAAACTTTCGGCTTTGATTGCTCAAAGATTACCGTATCTGCTGCTTGCGCTGTTGAAGCGGTAATGAAAGTGAAAATAGATAGTGTAATTAAACATTTTGTTTTCATAAAAAACGTCCCCAATTTATTTCAGACACAAAGCGTATTATACATAAATTGGTTAAAGAAATCTATAGTTAATATCATTATGAAAACCAAAATACGCATAAAATCTATAATTACCCATATTTAAGCGTTTTCAAATTTGTTTTCGTGCTATTATTTCGTGTTTGTCTTAATTTTTCAGGATTTTTAATATACTCTTTCAGTGTTCTCTGTGTTTTAGAAAAAACTATAGTATAATAAATAAGATTTTGATTTGTTTAAAAAACACTGTTTTGTGTATATAAAAAAATACTATTTGTTTTTTAGTGTTAAATATATTGTCTATAATGATTGATATCATTGTGCTTAATATTCAATTGATATTTAAAAAAATACATATTGGTACTATCACATTCTTTGCTCGTTTCTGATATTGCGTAGCTTTGTATTGCGATAGCCTTTTGAGCACTTGAGAGGATGAGCGACTTTATTTCTTTATTTCTTTTTTTATCTATATGCCACTTTTGCTTATGACAATCCAAGCGAATAGTTTTGATTGATTGAATGGCATACGAAGAATAAGAAGGAGCAAAGTGCGAGAATTTAAAGTTTCATGAGGTTTCTCATGCACTACGTAAAACGATAAATTCTCCTTTTCGTTCGCTTAAAGCCGGAACGTGGATGAGAGCCTAAAAACTGAATGTCGTTGGCAATTTTAAAGAGATTAGCGCGTGCACCCAGATTTTTGTGGAAATGGGTGAGGGTGCCATGATGGGTAAATGCCTCAAATTTCTTGCGAGCTGTCAAGGATATCTCCGTCAGAGAGCTGATTGTTTCAGTAAAGGCCAAAACCTTTCGGTGCATTGAGTTTTTCAACAGCTGTTTCTCCATTGAGCACTTCTATCTTCACGCTTTATAAAAGAGACATCTCTTAATGCTCCCAAACCCATTTCACGACGGTGGCTCGTGAATGGTATAACGATAAAGTCATTGAGCTACCCTATCTTTACGCTTCATAAAGGAGCAAGCCGGCAGGCAGCATCATTATATTTGCCAGCTCGTGGATGTTGTGACAGCCCCTTGGCAGTTGTGACAGCCCCTTGGCAGTTGTGACAGCCCCTTGGCAGTTGAGGCGGTTCATTAGAGGCGTTTTTAGTCCTTTCTTATCTTATACAATTTCTATTCACACATTCATATCGCCACACATTCATCCCGCTTGTGATGTGCAAGTAAGTAATTTTTATTGATTCAATATGGGACAGGCTTAAAATGAGAAAATCTTACGATATTCAGGATTCTCATTCAATATGGATAATACTAGATTATCATTATAAATAAACACATTATCTCATTGAGACAAGAGTAGAAATGTGGACCAGATCCTAAAATGAACGCCGTGGGCTATCGTTATCGGTCATCATCGGGGTGCTTACACCCCGATCTTTTGACAGAAAGATTTGTTTTAAGACGTTTGCATCTTTTTTAGTGGGTTGTTTATTGGGGAGCAATCATCTTTTTGGGATCAACCAGCCGGTCATAATCAGCTCCAGAAACGCCAGCTTTTAATGCTTCTGCGCGCAAAGTTGTATCATTTTTATGCGCTGCTTTGGCAATTTCAGCAGCTTTTTCATAGCCAATTTCTGGTGCAAGAGCTGTCACTAACATAAGAGAGCGTTCCATGAGAGAGTGAATGTGAACGCGATTGGCTCGTAATCCTTGAATGCAATGCATATCAAAAGAACGCATACAATCACCAAGAAGTGTAATTGATTGTAAAACATTATAACCAATAACAGGTTTATAAACGTTGAGTTCGAAATGTCCTTGGCTTGCGGCAAATGTTACACTGGTATGGTTGCCAAAAACTTGGCATGCGACCATGGTTAAGGCTTCACATTGCGTGGGGTTGACTTTTCCGGGCATAATAGAAGATCCGGGTTCATTTTCGGGAAGACTGAGTTCCCCTAAACCTGAACGTGGTCCTGAGCCTAAAAACCGAATGTCATTAGCAATTTTAAACAGATCAGCAGCGAGAGCATTCAAGCTTCCGTGGAAATGCGCAAGGGCTCCATGATGGGCAAGTGCTTCAAATTTATTGCTGGCAGTTTGAAACGTTATTCCTGTAAAAGCGCTCACTGTTTGCGCAAAAGCAATGTCAAAACCTTTTGGCGCATTTAGTCCTGTACCAACAGCCGTGCCACCTTGAGCAAGCATGTGGACATCGGCTAGAGCATTTTCAATGCGCTGAAGACTGGCTTCTAATGCGGCACGATAGCCTGAAAATTCTTGCCCTAAGGTTAAAGGCGTTGCATCTTGGGTATGGGTGCGGCCGATTTTAATGATGTCTGCAAATTCTTGCTCTTTTTGTTTTAATGTAGCAATAAGAGCTTCAAGGATTGGCAGTAAGTGTTGGCGTGTTTGCAACGTGGTGGCAATGTGAAGCGCTGTGGGAAAGGAATCGTTCGATGATTGACTCATATTGACATGGTCATTGGGATGAACTGGTTTTTTGCTTCCAAGTTTTCCTCCCAAAATCTTACTAGCACGATTAGCAATGACTTCATTGACATTCATATTGCTTTGTGTGCCAGAACCTGTTTGCCAGACGGAGAGCGGGAAATGCGTATCAAAGTCGCCGGCAAGCACTTCATCGGCGGCGGCAATAATTGCTTTTCCAATATTTTCTGGTAGTTTTCCTTTATCCATATTTACAACAGCTGCAGCTTTTTTGATAAGGACTAAGGCATAGATGATGGCAAGAGGCTGCTTTTCACTACCAATATTAAAATTATGCAGAGAACGTTCAGTTTGTGCGCCCCAATAACGATCTTGACGTACCGAAATCGTTCCAAAGCTATCCGTTTCCTGACGTGTTTCAACCATGATAAGATCCTTTTTTGTTCACGGGTTCTTAAAAAAGCTAAATAACGCGAAAGTGCAATAAGAGGCAAGACTTTGAAGCTTCATTTAGAAAAATTATTTTATGGCTATTCTTGACATTAAGAGATGCCGATTTTATATCTAACTCATACTAGCACTCATAGCTTGAGAGTGCTAGCAAGAACTTTTAAGATTAATGCAATTATGTTCAGTTTTAAGGATTTAAAACATGGCTAATATACAATTCCGCCCACTTCACGACCGTGTCGTTGTCCGTCGGGTTGAATCTGAAAATAAAACGGCTGGTGGGATTATCATTCCTGATACAGCAAAAGAAAAACCTCAAGAAGGCGAAGTGATTGCTGTTGGCAATGGCGCTCTCGATGATAACGGAAAGCGTGTGCCTTTAGAAGTCAAAACAGGAGACCGTATCCTGTTTGGAAAATGGTCTGGAACTGAAGTCAAGATCAATGGGGAAGACCTCCTCATCATGAAAGAGTCTGACATTATGGGAATTATGGGCTAATTAAAGCGCTTAATTTTTCATTGTGTACTATTTTGAAAAAACTCCAAGGAGAAATTAAATGGCTGCTAAAGAAGTCAAATTTGGCCGTGAAGCGCGTGAGCGTCTGTTGCGCGGTGTCGACATCCTTGCTAATGCTGTTAAGGTGACACTCGGCCCTAAAGGTCGTAATGTGGTGATTGATAAATCATTCGGTGCGCCTCGCATCACAAAAGATGGTGTATCCGTTGCAAAGGAAATTGAACTTGAAGATAAGTTCGAAAATATGGGTGCACAAATGTTGCGCGAAGTTGCTTCTAAAACCAATGATATCGCTGGTGATGGAACAACAACAGCAACTGTTTTAGGACAAGCTATTGTGCAAGAAGGTGTTAAAGCTGTTGCTGCGGGCATGAACCCGATGGATCTTAAACGTGGGATTGATGCTGCTGTGGATGAAGTGGTGGCAAACCTCTTCAAAAAAGCAAAAAAAATCCAAACATCAGCAGAAATTGCACAAGTAGGAACCATTTCTGCTAATGGCGCTGCTGAAATCGGTAAAATGATCGCTGATGCTATGGAAAAAGTGGGCAATGAAGGCGTCATTACCGTGGAAGAGGCTAAAACCGCTGAAACGGAATTAGAAGTCGTTGAGGGAATGCAATTTGACCGTGGATATCTTTCCCCTTATTTTGTCACAAATGCTGAGAAAATGGTCGCTGATCTTGATGATCCTTACATTCTCATTCACGAAAAGAAATTGTCTAATTTGCAATCTCTTCTTCCTGTGCTTGAAGCTGTTGTGCAATCTGGAAAACCACTTCTCATTATCGCTGAAGATGTCGAAGGTGAAGCTTTGGCAACGCTCGTGGTCAACAAGTTGCGTGGTGGTTTGAAAATTGCTGCTGTAAAAGCACCTGGATTTGGTGATCGCCGTAAAGCAATGTTAGAGGATATCGCAATCTTGACATCCGGACAGGTTATTTCTGAAGATGTGGGCATTAAACTTGAAAATGTCACTTTGGATATGCTTGGTCGTGCGAAGAAAGTGAATATTTCTAAAGAAAATACCACCATTATTGATGGTGCTGGACAAAAGTCTGAAATTACTGCTCGCGTCAATCAAATCAAGGCTCAGATCGAAGAAACAACTTCTGACTATGACCGTGAGAAATTGCAAGAAAGACTTGCTAAACTCGCTGGTGGTGTAGCTGTTATCCGCGTGGGTGGTGCAACAGAAGTTGAAGTGAAAGAAAAGAAAGACCGTGTTGATGATGCTTTGAATGCAACACGTGCTGCTGTTGAAGAAGGTATTGTTGCTGGTGGTGGTACCGCATTGTTGCGTGCAGCAAATGCGTTGACTGTTAAGGGAAGTAATCCTGACCAAGAAGCTGGTATTCATATCGTTCGCCGTGCTCTCCAGGCGCCAGCACGTCAAATCGCAACCAATGCTGGTGAAGAAGCCGCTATTATTGTGGGCAAAGTGCTGGAAAATAATGCTGACACTTATGGTTACAATACCGCAACCGGTGAATTTGGTGATTTGATTGCTTTGGGAATTGTTGATCCAGTGAAAGTTGTGCGTTCTGCTCTCCAGAATGCGGCTTCAATTGCTAGCTTGCTGATTACAACAG
>NZ_JBHILU010000004.1:42589-131680 GCF_042193495.1 Bartonella sp. TS82HLJMH
AAGCAATGGTTGCTGAAGTTCCAAAGAAAGATACACCAATGCCTCCAATGCTTAGGTGGTGGAATGGGTGGAATGGGCGGAATGGATTTCTAAGCTCTTATTCCATAGAAGTAATAAAGAAACGGGCTTTCTGTGCCCGTTTTTTTAATGCTTTTTCACGTTTCGCAACCGGTGAATTTGGTGATTTGATTGCTTTCAAGAATTGTTGATCCAGTGAAAGTTTTTGCGTTCTGCTCTCCAGAATGCGGCTTCAATTGCTAGCTTGCTGATTACAACAGAAGCAATGGTTGCTGAAGTTCCAAAGAAAGATACACCAATGCCTCCAATGCTTAGGTGGTGGAATGGGTGGAATGGGTGGAATGGATTTTTAAGCTCTTTTCTATAGAAGTAATAAAGAAACGGGCCTTCTGTGCCCGTTTTTTATGCTTTTTCATGTTTCGTACAGTTCTTTCTTTTTATTTTAAGTTTATGCATGCACCATTAAAAAAATCCTGTATTTGTACTTTCGTGTTTGCGCTTTAGAAGGGCGAATGGTTTTTATGAATAAACGCAAGAGTTTGTGCCCATTGAAAGTTGAAGAGAGAAAGTTAGACAGAGTATGTTGGGTCTTGTTTGTTTTTTTATGAATAAGATGCTGGTGTTTAAGCTTTTGTATGAAAAAATTCAGGGTGTTCTCTGTTAAAGGGCTTTTGTATACTGGGATAAGCGTATCTCTGTTTGGTTAATCTCTGCAATAAAAAGACAGCTTCATTGAGAAAGAATGTAAAGGCATATAATCCTCGTTTTGTCATCATCTTTTTGCTTTAAGGGTATTTATAGTAATATCTTATTAAATAATGAAGATGATGCCTCAAACTTTTGTTGCTTTCGTGTCTTTTTGGGTGAAATCCCTCACGTAAAACAGAAAAGCCGCAAATATATTTGTCTCCAAATATACGTTTTTGCATATTGACGTGTTTTTTAAGAGACATCTCGCTTGTTACATCGATTTCGCAATGGATTTGTGAAAGGTATAAGGGCAAAGTTCTCATGAAGTTTATAAAACTATAGGGCACGATCATCTTTACGCTTAATAAGAGAATACGCTAACGTTATTATACACGTTTTCAGCTCTCAATGTTATGATAAGCCGTTGGTTCGTGAGACAGTGAGGCATGCCTTTCTTGTATAGTTTTGACCCCTACACTGTAATGTGCAAGCGACATAGTTTGGATTATTTCAAAAGGAAACAGGTTTGGAAATGAGAAAATTCTACGATATGCAGGGTTTTAATTCAAGTTGAATAAGGCTTAATGATAATTATAAATCAATGTAATGTGGTTTTACAGTTTTCAAGAGCATTGCATTTTTGCAAATAACGATAATCATGTGTTGTTGCACATTGTTTAATGGATTTTAATGGAGCAATAATTTTATTTATAATAATAATTCATTGTTTTGTATGTTGAATAAGAGATTTTTATTGCGGTGGATTTTTTAAATTTAAATTCTCTCTTATGTTAAAACAATCTCTATCATTTTCTTATACCTCACAAGTGGAGGGAGTTAGGGTAAAATACTTAAAGAAAATAAAAATGCCTCTCATGAATATTCTCAAATAGTCAGTTTTTTATAAACAGAGTTTTATAAACGGGGATTTTTATAAATATTGGGGATTGGTAATGCGTAGGGTGGGATCGGATTGCTCTTTTTTTAAGCATAAAGAAAGGGGATTTTAGGCAATTTAATACTCTTGCGTTGTTTATTTATGCAATTATTAAAAAAATATCTCTAAATATTTTTAAATTTTTTCGCGATGGTATCTTCCCGATGCGATTTGTGAAGAGTGTGTAAAAATTTTCCATGAGACGTGAAAAATCATCAATAAAATATTCGTGTTTTCAAAAAATAACGAATGGCTTTTTATATTTAAAAAAAAGATTTAACACGTCTCATGTTTTTTATTTATTTTAGAGCTGAATATTTGATTTTTGTGTAAAAATATTTGCCAATGCATCCACGATACGTGAAAAATCAAGCGCTAATAAGAAAATGATGAATATAATCCACTTCGTATAGCGTGACATTATTTTTACACTTTTATAAGTTGTGATGATTTCTTGTAGGATTTCTTTTTCCTTTTCTGTAAGCTCTATTTGTTTTTCTGTTTTTTTTCTAGCCATGTTTCCACCCACACAAGCCTTCCCCTTGTTTGTTATGCTTTAAAATATCTCTTGCGAGATTTGAGCTGATGATATTGAGATCTTTTTTGTCTAAATAAATGGGCATCCAACCAACGCAAGAAAAAGGTTCATTTATTTTTTTTATCGCGCAACCAGTGAGTAAGAGCAGCGCGTACATCAGGATCACTTTTTTGATTAATTTCATTTTCCACCTCTAGCCGTGTTGTTGATGACTTTAGTGTTTTTTGTATTTGCTTTTGTTGTTCAATCTTCTTTCCAAGAGTGAAAACTTTTGCTAAAGCGATAAAAAAAGCGGTCAGAGCCGCTCCTGTTATCATCAGATTTTTTTTCATCCACCACATTATAAGCGCTGCTCCCGAAACCGTTTTGCTACAAAGAAGATGCCAGCACAGGCGGCTAAAACCATAATGGCTGCCAATGCCCATTGGATGGGACCATTGCCTGCTAATAAGCCTCCAAGTCCAGAAAAAGAACCAATAATCGGTGTAAGTGCTTCTGCTTTAAAAAATCCCATTGGTGCTTGCGTTTCTACGGTTTGGTAGTTGGAAGAAACATAAGCACCTTTTGCCCATAGTCCTGCTTCGGCTGCACGACGGTGCACTAAACCGTGAAGACGTTTTCCTCCTGCTTTGGTCCACTTTTGTAATTCAGCAGGGACGGCTTCATATTCGCCGTTATTGAGTTTTTTGAGCAGGGTCGAATTACAAAAAGCTGATGTTCCTATATTATAGCAAAACGATACGAGCGCGGCGAATTGTTCATCCGTTAAGGAAACCGTTACATTTTTTTCAACGGTATTTTCAAATTGTCTTAAATCTTGAGAAAGAACTTCTTCTGCTTGTTTTTCAGTAATGATCATGCCCTTGTGAACGAATGGTTTGCCAACAATGCTGGTATGTCCATAGCCGATTGTCCATACCCCGATGGCATCTTTATAGGCTTGTAAACGCAATCCTTCCCATTGTTTAATGAGTGCAAGCCCTGCTGATGATATTTTTCTCATTTGCTTCTCCATAAAATAAAGCCTCACGTTAACGTGAGGCTGGTCGACATATTAAAAATGAAAATTTTCACTCTGCAAAAACAGACAAGACGTGAAAATTTAATGAAATCAAAAGGTTAGTTGTGGCATCTTAAGGGATGGGATAATGGTTGGCCAAGTGGGATAATGGTTGGTCGGGCTGGTGTTTTCCGTTGAGGGGTGTTGTTGGTTTTGAAATTTGGTGCTGGGTTGTTGATAGGGTCTTATTGGTGCTGGTCTTGTTGGTGCTGGTGAGGTTGGCGATTGTGTTGGTGTACGCAATGGCATTATGATGGCATTACGGTTGTGTTAGCGGTGGCATGAGAGGTGAGGTTGGAGGGGTGACATATATGTTGGTGAATGAAACTCTTAGAAGGCACTGTTGGCGCGGCAGGGGTTGGGAGGGGTGCATAATGATTTGTGTTTTTGGTGTTGGTGATTGCGGTTGTTTTGGCGGTGGTTGTGAGGGGGGAGAGATGGGGAGAACGGATGGTGTGATTGTGAGGGACAAGAGAGTGGCTGTGCACAGTTGTTTTAGCCAGTGGTACTGATGTGGAGGCGCTTGAGATAAAAGCGGACAACTCTTAGAAAAAAGCTACAGGAGGAGGCGGGTGCTTTTACTTAACATCTAAAATCATAAAATATTTTATGCATTCAGCCTTCTGTCTATTCAAATATGGATCATTGTTAAGAAGAGCTTTGGAATTTTGATACAATTTTAAAATCGACTGATTTTGATAGAACAGTCCTGTTTTGCCTTTTGTCTTTCAAGAGATTACGTTGCTTGCTGTTTGCATCTTTACCTGCTTACAAACGGAAAAGAAGATTTGCTAACAGCAAGTTATGCCCCACCGTCAAGCAGCAGAGCTTCGTTTTTTATGGGTATGAAAAAGTCTCAATTACATCATCAAAGATTTGTATTCAGTGAGCCTTTTTTGGTGGGAGGAAACGGAAACAGTTTTTCCTTCTGTTGTTCTTAAGTTTTTTTCAAATCTCTCTCTCAGAGTTTCACCTTTTTTGTTTACTGTTTCATGTTCAGCATCCGGATTGGTTTTTAAATATTGTTCTAGACGTTTTCTTCCTTGCGCATGTTTGTATAAACTGATGGGAAGATAGGAATCTAACTTTTCAGCAGATAAAGATGAATTGGGTTCACATAATACACCCTTAACATTATCTTTGTGCAATCTTGCTAATTTATCAGATTCAAGATGAAGCTTTTTGGCGAGGCTTAAGCTGAACATCCCACATTCAGAAGAGCTTCGCTGAATATCCATTTCTGCCGTGGTAAAAGAATAAAGAGGCAGTTGAAGACATTGAAGGGTTTGATTTATTTTTATCCCTAGTTTGCAAGCAGTGATATTCTGAAATGTTGTAGGTTCAAGCATAATCAAAGAGATTTTGTCATCAACTTTTTGATAATCAAGGACTGCAAAGTGGATTTTGCTTCCCGAATTTACTATAAATCGAGCAGATTTTGCGTCGCTCTCAACCACTTCTTTTAGTGCGTGCGAAAACTCTTCTGCTGTAAGAGCCAATTTGAGATTCATTTCTGGATATTTGCTGTTTGCTTTTTCTACGAGAGCCGGCATCAATCTAAAATCTATGTTTTCATAATAAGAGTTAATCCAACGGCTGGTGACGAGATCATCCTCTAAGTCTGTAATAATAGCTTTCAACTTTTCCTGACTCAAGGTGCTCTCTTCTTTTTGAGGAGCGTTGAGTTGTTCTAAACGGGCAATAAGGCTTTCTAAGGATTCATTTTCGATGTTACTTTCTGCTATTTGTGAGGCATGAGCGGCAGTATCTTTTGAATCTTGTGGCTTCATAATATGAACCTCCGTGGTTATAATCGGGAGGCAATATTATTTTCTTATATTTTGACCAAATAATGTTTTGAAAAAGAACCTTTATCTCTTGAAGATTAAGGAAAAAATCATTTTTCGGCTGCTTTATAAGAAAGTGCGGGCAGGTCTTTTCAAAATTTGCGTGTTTTATGTTTGTTCAAAGTCTTAAAATACGGGCTTTAAAATGGGCTGCTTTTAATAGAATACGATTGTTTTTGCCTTTTGTTTGAAGAGGTAATTGCTCACTTTTTGCATTGTCACTTCTTTCAAAGGGAAAAGAAGATTGGCTGACAGCAATTTATGCTTAATCATAAAGCCGCAAAGCTTCATTCTTTGTGGATGTGGAATACGGATATGGCGAAAACACTCATTACATCATCAGAGATTTGTATTCCGTCGCTCTTTTTCTGTGTTGTGAAACAGAAACAGTTTTTGTCTCTGTTGCTACCAAGCTTCTCTCAAACCTCTCGTTTAGGGTTTCACCTTTTTTGTTTACTTTTTCATGTGCTGCTTCTGGGTTGGCTTTTAGATATTCCCGAAGACGTTTTCTGCCTTGCACGTGTTTGTATAAACGGGCTGGAAGATATGGATCTAATTTTTCAGCAGGTAAAGGCGTATCTGGTTCACATAACACACCCTTAATATTATCTTTGTGTAGTCTTTCTAATTTTTGAGCTTCGAGATAAAGCTTTTTGGCAAGGCTTAAGCTGAACATCCCACATTCAGAGGAGCTTCGTTGAATATCCATTTCTACCATGGCAAAATGAATATTCGGAAATTGGTGATGTTCAATGGATTGTCGCGTCCTTAATGCAAGTAATGCGGGAAGCGTGTCACGCAGCAAGGTCGGTTCAAAAAAGATCAAAGATGTTTTATTATCAATGGTTTGATGATCGACAACCGCAAAATGAATTCCCCTATCTTGTGCGTTAACAATAAATCTGGAAGATGTTATACCGCGCTCGAAAGTGTCTTTGAGTGCAAGGGCAAAGCCGTCTGGGGGGCTTGTAAGTTTGAGATTCATCTCTGGATATTTACGATTTGCTTGATCGACCAAGGCTGGCATCATGTAAAGATCTAAAATATCATAATAATTTTTGATCCAACTGCCATCGGCATTATGCTGTTCTAAACCAGCAACAATATCTTTTAACTCTGCACGATTGAAAGGGGTGTTTTTTATTTTTTCAATGTTAAGCTGTTCTAAATGTGCAGTAAGAGTGTCTAATGATGCATTTGCATGCGCCCCTTCTGGTGCACTTGCCCCTTCTGGGGTTTGTGAGGAATGAGGTGGGGGGAAATCTTGTGGCTTCATAATCTTAGCCTCCATGTTGATGATCGATAGGTGATATTATCTTCTTCAATTCTGGCTAAACAATGTTTTGAAAAACAAGCCTTTGCATCTTGAAAGGTGAGGCGATGAGAGCATAATGATGCCGTTTTCATATTTTTATGCGTGTATTGCTCATCATTGCTGTGATGTATGATATTGGTATTTTATGGGGGGATTAGGGCGTTCTATTGGGAGCCCGTGAATACGGCTTGTTTTGAAAATCTCAAAATTATAGAGTTGTTGGTGATGCAAATTGGGTGATGCAAAAGAAAACAGTCATAAAAAAATGAAAGATACCTTCAAACCGTAAAGTTTTAAAGATTGTCGCGAAACACACTGTTTATAACAGTCTATAATAATGCGAAAATTTTATGATGAAATCTGGACGCAGAAAACCCCTTACCGCACCTGTCATTAAATACGATTTTTCATATTCTGTCAACAGCAAAACGACGATTTTTCCTTTTTTATCGCGGGAAAAAATTTACAGAAAAAAGCTCATTCATTAGCTATGCAGTAAAATATGTTGTTTTAATGGGAAAGTTTTTGATGTGGCAAAAAACATTTTCTCCTTTGAGAAAAGGAGGGGGCAAGGTGAAGGGAGAGGAGAGAATTGTGGTTTTGAAATCCGTGGTATTTTATTGATGGAATTGAGAGGGCGATGGTTAGAAGATATTGCGGGGGCAAAGCATAGGTGTTGGTGATTGTGGTGGCGATTGGGACTGTGCTGGCTGTCGTATTAGTAGTGGTGTGATGGGGGGATGATTGCTGGTATAACTTGTTGATGAGGGAGAAGATTATTGGTGGGGGCTTTTTCTTTCGTTTAAGGGATGATGCTTTTAATTTTGTAAAAAAATCAATGGGGCGTTTTAATAATAAGCTATTGATTTATAATGATGTTTTTGTCGTTATTGATCTTGAATGAGAAATCCAGATTATGCTGCAGTCAAAGCCATGTCTCTTGTTCGTCATAAGATCAGGAAAGCCGTATAGAATTGTACAAGAAAAGACGCACAATGACTATAATGAATTGTCTCAAAAACTAAGGATGTCGCGATATTGGGGAAAAGTGGATGATGAGGGCTGTTTGTTACAATGGGAGGTGATGGGGAGGGGGAGGTGATGGGGAGGGGGAGGTGATGGGGAAAATGTTGCTGTCTGGAGAGGGGAGACAATATTTATTTTGCCGATGTCGTGAGATATGCCGTGAATTATTGTCCTTTGAGGCATGGGTAGATATATAGTTGAGGTATGGTGATAAGTCTCTTTGACAGGTTGAAGCGTTTTTTAAAGGGCGTGGTGGATATTTTAAAGCTTGTTTGTTGTGTGCTTTAAGCTCGTCAATCCCATGAAATTCTATGAAAGGCAAGTTCGGTGGATCTCAAGTGTAACTTGCCAAGAAGGATTATTTCTTTACAACGGAGCTGGTTACAAAGAGGCATGTTACAAAGGAGGTTTTGTAATCTTTATCCTGTGAGGAAGAGAAAACGATGGGTGTTTTTAGCCAATGCTCTTTTTGCTAGAACAGTCAAAATGTTTATAAAGGGCATCAAGAATAATACGCAACGAACCAACAAGATTAGGCAGCGGTTGATCTTCTATAACAAGATATTGTAATGCCGCATGAAAGTTGTGTTGACGATGCAAATATTGCGCTTCTTTAATCGCTTCTTGCATATCTTCATAGCAATTCGTTGCTCTTTGAATCCATTGCTTTTTTGTTTTCTCATCTGATGCGCTGTGCGTAAAACCATCATAATAGCCGTTTGGTAAGCCTTTTGCACATAAATAGTCGTTTCTGATTTGCAAGTATCGTTGCGCCGTGTCATATTGCTCTTTACTGATGCCTGATGAATCCCCTTTATAGCCAAGCAAACAAAGACGCCCAATATAGGTTCCGACAAGCGGATTTTTCGCTTCTTCAAGGCTTAAACCAAAGTGTTTTGCACGCATTTCAATTGCAGATTGAAGCGCAGATTCGCTGGGGTTTTGGGCACGTGAAATACGGCCTTTGGATTCTCTGAGTTTGCCTGTTATTCTCGGTCTACCGCGTTTTTTACGTATTTTCATGAACTTAACCATTTAAATGAAAAATAAACTGTCTGTTGATGGGGGACAGTGATGTAAAAAGCACTTTGAGCAAATACTGGGGAGCAAATACTGGGGAGCAAATACTGAGGGGAGCAAATATTGGTGGAATATGAGCCGTTGCAGATCAAAGGAGAAACGGATACTAAAGGCGTCTTTCAGCACAAAGAACAGCAACGGTGTGGGGAGAAAAAATCATCTTTAAGGTGTTTCTTGCCATTTTTATCTTATCCCTATCAGTCTTATTTCTCGCCCCTATCATGCTTATTTTTATCATGGATAGCGGATTATTTGCTCTCTAAAGATTTCTCAACTTCTCTGGAACAGTTGAAAAGAAACTTTTGTCACATGTGAATAAATAAACAAGAATGATGTTTTATGGGTATGTCGTCATCTTTCTAACAGGAAGTCTTTTCTCATAGGATCATTTTCCTTCTTTCTCATGAGCGCTTTGTGGAAACTTTTCAGTTTCACCTTTGAAAAGTCATCGTTTTTATTATTCGTGGATTTTTATCATCCGTTGATCTTTGTTATTGGGAGGCATATTGGGGTTTTCTTATCGGGCGCTGTACCAAGATGTTTGATGTAGATTAAGCTGCGAAATATACATTTATCCTTTATAGAGGACTTTATCTTTTTTTGAGCGGCACAGAGCTTAAAAAAACAAACTTTTCAATGTGCTTATAATAGCATAAGATCCTTATCTTTTCAAATAAAATATGGTTCATTAGTTCAAAATAACAAAATAAACTGTGGAGGATCAAGCAATTTAGGATCATCTTTTATGGAGGATATTTTTGTTTTTGCTGTTTTAATGGATTTCATCATAAAAAAGGGAAGTGGTCACTTAAATGGTTAAATGACGGGATTCAATATCCAAAGAAGCTTTATAAGTGGCAGGTAGCTTGATAAAAGAGGCGTTTATTAAGAGATGCTTTTATAAAGGTGGGGGCTATGAGGTGTGAGACATTTCTTTTTTAATTTTAAAATAGGGGCTTTTTTAATCAAGAAATTTTAAAATGAGAATTGAAAAATTGCAAAGCTGTTGTGGGCGCATTTTAGATAATCGGTTGTTTGGTTTGGTTTGTGGGGCGTGCTTATTGCTTCACGCTTTTGTTTATCGCATTCTTATTTCTCACATTCTGGGGGCACATTTCTCATGTCATACATAATGCCCCAAATGGAATATACTTATTGTTGCATATTCACGCGCTTGTTTTAAGAGTCATCTCTTACATGTGCTCGAGCCCATTTCACGACGGTGGCTCAAGAAGGGTATCATGGTAAAGCTTTGATAATATAACTTTATTAAGTGTCATCATTTTTAGGCTTCATAAAAGCGTAAGCTGGTATTATTATATACTTTGCCAATCCCAATATGGTGTATTACAAGCTCTTGGCACTTGAGATGGTTTATAAGAGGCATTTTCATTGTACAATTTCACTCCGCATGGCTCCCCCACTTTTTACGTACAAGCAAATAAATTTGATTGATTCAACAGGGAGTAGATTTGAAATGAGAGAATCTTACAGCATTTAGGATGTGTTGATGATCAAGACACGAAGCGCTTGTGAAAATGTTTTTTATCTTGTTATGCCATAAAATACTGTCATTTGAGGCGGGGATGGGAAGGTTTATGAGGCATTACAATGCTTGACGCATTAAGTGTTAAAAATTAGGTGCCAATGTTAAGGAAGGAGTTTTCCGTAGAGCGCTTTATGCAAGTGGAGCCCATAAGTGCTCGGCAGGTGGAGTGCACTTAAGAGCAATGGAATTGTTTACAAACTGAGGTGGGTTTTAAAATCTTCATTCTTTGAGATGTGGGAGGGAATATCATCATCCTTTGCTTTATATATACTCGGCTTCATTTAAGCGGTGAAAACACTGTCGTTTATGGTGGGCATGTCAGTTTTCCACATGGGATGTTTTTTAGATTAGATATTTGTTGGATTTTTTTTAAAACGGTGTCTTTTAGGGGTATGTGATCGATAAAGAGAGGGAAAGGGGTGTTTGGGCTTGTAAGCGCGTCATGTATAAGCGCGTATAGGGCCAAGTGAATAAAATATTTAGAAGGGATTATAGTGCTTGCTTTACTCTGAGAAGAGTGCTAAGCGAATTTGCTGCGCTGGTCGCGTGCTATCAAATATTGAAGAGTGGGAATTTTAGAAGTGGGGGGAGTATCTGTATGATCAGAGATAAATCACAACACCAATCTGCCCATGAGGGAAATAAGGCTTTTGTATCGAAGCCAGTGTTGGATCAGTCGGCAACTTTCAAAAAATGGATGGCTCTCTCAACAAGTGATTATATCATCATTTGTTGTTTGGCTATCCTCTTGTTGGTGCTTTTTTCCGCGACTGTCTATATGAGCCCTTTGGAATTTTTTCACATTATGTCCAAAGAACAGCTCCAAGTACTGAGACAAATGAAACAAGAAAGTTTTCAGGAAATAATTCAGGAAAGTCTTAAACACCCTTTTAAAAATCCTATCATCGAGCATTTGCTTGATGCGGGGTGGAATAGTGTTTGGGCTTTTTTATGTTTCTTGCCGCAAATGATTTTTGGCGTTCTTTTTGGGTTGTTTCCGCTCTTTTTTGTCTTTAACGCCATATTTAAACGGGATGTGAAGGAGATTATGATGCAATGGGAAACATTGCCAGAGCAGCAACAGCTAGACAACCAATCTCTTAACAGAAGACAATAGGGGGAAAAGTGACCGCTTCTTTAATCATTGGAATGTTGATTGCCGTAGGGACGGCAATTTTTATTTGTTTTACAATTTTTATGGTATTCCTTTCTACCATGGTGACAATCGTTGCACTTTATTATTCGTTGATAAAACGGACAATCTTGTTATTGGTGACGCAGCGAAAATTAAAAAAGGGTGCAGCGCAGAATTTGAGGCATAATCAGGCAGGAGGGAGAGGACAGAATACAGTTCTTGCAACAAAGTTCAGTGCCTTTTCTTTTCAAGAATCTTTGCTTCTCTCAAAAAAAGATTATTTTATGATCTTTTCTATCGCCTTCGTTATGGTTGCACTTTGCACAGGTGTTGTCATTTTTTTAGCTTTTCTTCCAAAATCTGCAATTTTTTTGCACAATTACGCGCCTATGATAGTGCTTCACATGATTGATTTTGTCATGCGACTGCTGTTTTGGGTCTGGGCATGTATTGTTGTTTCTTTACCTGTCATTTTAATTCTCCATAGTTTCCTTCAGTATGGCGTGCAAGAAACAGTAAAGGAATTAGAAACATTTGTTTGAGCAGAGGATAAAAATGATGATTTCACATCAATGCGATAGGGAAAAAAAGGGAGCATTATGATGCAGCATTTGGCTTTTTTAGGGTTCGTTATCATTGCCATTTTAATGGTTATGGTCATTGTTAGGCTTCCTTACCTGCTGATCAAGCATATGAAGTTATCTTTTAAACTCGCTCAAGACTTGAAAAAGAGTACGACGCAACAAAAACAAGCCATACAACAATTGCGCAATGATCGGGGAGAAATGAAAAGACACAATCTCGCGCTTGAGACACTTGATGCGAAAATGCGCTTTCTTAATTTCAAAGAATCTCTGCCCTTTTCTTCAAAAGAATGTAAAATAATCTTTTTTATCCTTATTCTCTTTTCTGTTTTGCAATCTTCTTTCTCTATCGCAAATTTTGTATGGTGGAAAAATGATAGTGTTGCCTTTATCATGCAGCTGTTGAGCCTTATATGGTTAGGGATTTTTCTCTTTTTTCCGATCATTGGGATCATGTGCATAAAATTAACGAGAAAATTGAATAAAACGCTTCAGCAATTGGAAGAAGCGATAAAACAACGCGATCAGGCAATCCGTATGCAGAATGTGGTAGGGGGACAAAATGACGAGTAGTCTTATAACATTAATAGCCATTTCTTTCCTGTGTTTTACGCTCTTAAATGTTTTAATATGGGGGCCGCTCTTTGCCGTTTATTACCTGTTTATCAAGCGTGCGCGGCTTTATTGTCGCGTGAAAAAGGAACTGAAATGCGTGCTGAATGAACGCGATATTGCCTTAAAACAGATCTCCCCAAAATAAAAAAGCAGTAGAATGTTTGATAAAAAACAGCTTTCTCTTGTTTGGCAAGACTATAAAAAAATATTTTATATTTCTACAGTCATGGCGACTGCTCCAATAGTTATAACTGCTGTTGTTAAGATATGGAGAGGGGAGGACTTTGTTTCTCTTGTCGTATTCGAGCCACTGGCATGGATGCTTGCCTGTACTTTTTTATTCTTACCGATTGTTTTTATTATGCGTTTTATCGTGACTCGTCAGTTGAAGAAAATGGTGCGGCAATTAGAAGAAGAGGTTGAGCAGAAAAAAGCTCCAGTCATGTTATACGATGTGAGCGAGGGAAAAGTGAGCGAGGGGAAAAAGTGAAGAGAGGCTTTTATTGAGCCTTGCTTTTGACTTGTTCATTAAGGAGCATGGGTGTGCTTCTCGTTTTATGCTTTTTTATATTTGTGTCGTGTTTTTGAGAAAAATTGAGGCTCTTGCTTGAGTAAGGTTTTTGCTTGCGTGGGTTGTGACGAAAAGTGAAGAGAGGCTGTTATTGTTCTTGGGCTTCACTTGCTGTTGGTGTTTTCTTTAAGAGAGAAAATCTTGTAACTTATTTTCTTTTTATCAAGTATAAAAATGTGCCTTACCAAGCGATATTGAGAGCAAAAAATCTATACTTAAAGCAAAAGATATTCTGGTGTTTGGGGAAGAAGAGCCCATTTTTTGCAGGTGGAGAGACAAGGCGCATAAAGAAGGCGCGCCAAAAGCTCAAGTTTTTAATTAAGACGTTTTTCCCCATGGAAAGTGCAACAGTGCTTTTAAAGAGCTTGGGTTGGAGGAGAGAAATTGAAAGAAAAGGGGGACACCTATTTATTTACGAGACCGCGAAGGGCAGTTTCTCATCTCTGGATGAAAAAGGTTTTGTGCAATTTGATTATGGAATTGTAGGAGGCGCTGGTATCCATGCGGCGGCTTGCCAAATATTAATCCTTATCATTTTAGGGCTTTGCCAGATTTATAACTGGACTTTGAAGCAAAGGGGTGGATTTTAAGGCAAAGGGATTGGAAATTTTTTGAGGAAGAGGTAAGCCTTTGGTGATTACGCTGTGTGCTTGAGGAAGCTTTAGATAAGGGCGATGAATGAGGTTGATCTTGGCAGTGTGCTTGGCTTTCAAAATGGGGGCACCGCCTTGGAAAAAGGAAATAATGATATCTCTCAAGGGACTTCTTCTTTGCTGTGCTACTTTGGGGCTTTGGTATTGAGGGCTGATGTTAAAATTTTACACCCTTCTCACAAAAGCTTTATGGAAGATGAAAGTTTGGGCTTTGAAAAAAATATCGAAAAAGTCCATTTGGGCGGCTTTTTTGGTGGTTCAAATCGTCATAAAGACAAAGCAACTTCGTTACGATTTTCTTGCACCAGTTGGCTTCTTCTTTGGAAAGAAGCTTATCTCTTGGAAATAAAAAGAGCAGTGATTAGAATTTTAGAGCCATAGACCCAAATTTGTGCAATAGAAGAAGATATTTTTATGAAAATTTAATCGACGAGAAAAGAGAAGCCTTAAGACAATAGGGGGTACACTGTGAGTGATGAAAACATGATGTTTGAAGGTGATGGAAAAAAATGCAACCCTGATATTGTTTTCATAAAAGATGAGGGATACAAGCGCTTGATATTGATGAACCCTCATTCATTGTGAGGACGAAAGCTTCGGTTCATGAAAATGGCTTAAAAATTGAGACAAATGAGGGATAAAAAATGAGGGGCAATGGAAAAAATGCATCATTGGATGAAGAGCCACGGTCTTTTTCGCTTGAAGAAGCGTTTTTGACAAGCAAAAATTATAAAATCATCTTTTGTATTGCTTTTATTATTACCGCTTTTAAAGTGGCACTCTTTATATTTTTTGAGTGGGATTTGACAGAGTGGTCGAATTATATCCTATTCATTTTAACATTAATATTGGGTTTTATATCAGTGCTTCTTTTTGTGTTTATTCCTGTTGCCTTTGTGGTTCGTATCATCTTTACGCGTTTGTTGAAAAAAAAGATCGATAAGTTGGATCAAGCAATCTGGCAGCGAAGAAAAACCGCTTCTCAACAAAACAGCGTGTGAAGGGAGGGCAGAAAATGAATACCGGTCTTTACATATTCTCATGCGTTGTAGGAGCACTTCTCTTCGTGCGATGTTTGAAGGTAATGGAAAAAAAATGCAACCCTGATATTGTTTTCATAAAAGATGAGGGATACAAGCGCTTGGTATTGATGAATTGAATTCATTGTGAGGACGAGAGCTTCGGTTCATGAAAATGGCTTAAAATTGAGATAAATGAGGGATAAAAAATGAGGGGCAATGGAAAAAATGCACTATTGGATGAAGAACCACGGTCGTTTTCGCTTGAAGAAGCGTTTTTGACAAGCAAAAATTATAAAATCATCTTTTGCATTGCTTTCATTATTAGCGCTTTTAAAGTGGCACTCTTTATATTTTTTGAGTGGGATTTGACAGAGTGGTGGAATTATATTCTGTTCATTTTAACATTAATATTGGGTTTTATATCAACGCTTCTTTTTGTGCTCATCCCTGTTGTCTTTGTAGTCCGTATCATTTTTACGCATTTGTTGAAAAAAAAGATTGATAAGTTGGATCAAGAAATCTGGCAGCGAAGAAAAACCGCTTCTCAACAAAACAGCGCGTGAAGGGGTGGGGAAAATGATAGATATTAAAATGATAGATATTATTGTTATATTCTCGTGGGGTGCGGGCTTGACGCTTTTCACGCTGCTTTCTGCTGTGGTCACGATGTTCATTTGGGCATTGTATTATTCTACTTTCAAGCGGGTGAGACTGTATTGCCAAGTGACAAAAGAATTAAGCCGCGTGCTTGAACAACCTATTGCTTTTGAGCCGTCTAGTGGGGAAATGCCGATGATTAAGCCGTTATCTGAGGTAAAAGAGTTCAAAGAGTTTTCTCTTTCTGATGAGGAAATCCTAACGATGGAAAGTGCAACGGCGCTGTTAAAGAGTTTGGGGTGGAAGGTGGAAATTGAAGGAAAAGGGGATCATTTGGCCACCTATTATTTACCAGATCGTGAAGTGCAGTTTCTTTATAATGCTGAGAAGGGGTATCCGCAATTTGATTGTGCAATTGCGGTGGGCTTCTGGTATCCATGCGGCGGTTTGCCAAACGATAGACCCTTATAATTCTGGAGGCTTGATTGCTCTTGAATTGAGTTTTGATGTGAAGGGGTTGGAAATTTTTGAAGAAAAGGTAAGCGCCCGGCGTTTATGCTGTGCTCTCGAGAAAGCTTTAGAAAAGGCAATGACAGATGTTGATCTTGGCAATATGCTTCGCTCTCAATATCGCATCCTTCCTTGGGAAAACAAAATTGTAGTTCCTCAATTGACTCCTTATTCGCTGCGCTATCTTGCAGCTCTGGCTTTGATGGGCGATGTTGAAACCTTACACTCTTATCACAAAAGCTTTCTGGAAGGTGAGACGCTGGGCTTTGAGACAAGCATCAAAGAGGAGCATCTGGAACGCGCGATGATCATCGCTAAGGCGGTAGAAAAAACAAAGCAACCCAGTTACGATTTACTTAAACAGGCGGCAAAGGATTTTTCCATGGAGGTGGAGAGCTATGAATATTTTAGAGCCTCAGATCCAAATTTTTGCAATAGAAGAAGATATATTTACGAAAATTTGATCGAGGAAAAAAGAGAAGAATTAAGGCAACAGGGATATTTTGTTTATGAAAAGGACGCGATTTGTGAGGTTGATGGAAAAAATTATCGACCCCATATTCTTTACATAAAGGATGGGGAAGTAAGATATATGGATGTAGAAATTGGGATTGATGAAAAAATTTATTGAGAAAAATAAAGAGTTTAGATAAATTAAAAAGAGCTTAAACCTAAAAATAATGCGTAAAAAGCGCGCAGCGTAAAAACAGAGGGGAACAATGCAGGAGAAAAAAGCAATATTTGGAGAGTCTTTCTTTTCATTTAGAAAATTTATGGTGTCTTCAGGGGAAAGGCGTAAAGGGGTGGGGAGTTGTGAAATAATAGGGCGCCGCTTTTTCACTATGTTTTGCACATGCCTTATCATGATGGCTTTAGACGTTCCTGTTGGTGCAAAATCTCTGGTACAGCCGTTGCAATGGACAAGATGGGAAGGAATTGGTTCTCTTATTTTTCTCTTACCGGTGTTGATTTGGTTTTGTCTTCTTACTCCTCTTCCGATCCTTTGGGGGCTTTATCGTTTTAAAGAGCGCAGATTGGAAAAAATAAAGAAAAAACTAAAAGCAAAAACAAAGCAACAAAAGATTAATCAATGAGGTTATACGCATGAGGGGTGAGGCCGCGGTTTTTATGTTGTTTCTGCCGGTTGGATATTTTCTTCTAAATGCAGTTACAGTTTTTGCCATTTTTGTGAATATGATTATTGTGGCGCCTTATTATTCTTTAATCAAGCGTTTGAGGCTCTATTACAGAGTGAAAAAACAAAGACGTTTGATGAAAGAACATCCACAGCGTTTTTGTTTCTTTGAAAAAAGCGGAAAAGAGAAAGAGAGAGTGCTGCAAAACTTAGCACTAGAAACACAGATAAGTTCCCATTCGTTAAAAAAATGGCTCGCTTTTTCACGCAAAGATTATATCCTCCACGCGTGCCTCTCTTTCATCATTATGTTTTTCAAAGCTTATGTCTATGTGATTTGCTCTAAAGGGCTAGCTGCTGAGATAGATGAGAGCAGATTTGAATATATTCTCACTCTTTTGTTTTTCTGGTTTTTTTTATCGGTATGTATTTTTGCAACGATGCCTGTTGTTGTGATCCTTCGTGAAATTTTAACCCATCGATTGAAAAAGAAGATTCAGCAATTAGAAGAAGTGATTGAAGTAACCAAATAAATCAATTTATAAAAGGAAGGGGATAAAATGCATTACGGAATGGCGGCAGCTTGGACGGTGATTTTGATCATTCTGCTGGGGGGTGTTTTTGATTTTTTCTTAACAATACCCATTGTGGCACTGTATATTTCTTTTATCAAGCGTTTGATCTCGTATTACAAGGTTACGAAACAATTAAATGCAGCGCTGAAAAAGCGCATGTAGTGCTCGTATCATGGGGGAGGCATAAGTTTTAGATCATGCCATTGCTTCATGGCTTGAGAGGAGGGCATCGATTGTTTTTCTCATTTTACGCTGATCTCTGGGGGAAAGAGCTGATGGCAATGAATAGGCTGATGATAGGCTTGTAACAGGTTTTGGCTGTTTATCGGAGGCTTCCTGTTTTCTGTGAATTTGCAAAATCGCAAAAACGTGAAACTGTAACGGCTAGAACGTGTGATTGGTCAAGAGCCGTGAGGGTTGTGAGGCGGTTTGGGTAAAGAGGGTGCCAATGGAGATGCAAAGGTTGGATTGTGAAATGCGTCATTGGAATAGAGGAGTTTTGTGAAAAGGGCTGATGGCAATGAATAGGCTGATGATAGGCTTGTAACAGGTTTTGGCTGTTTATCGGAGGCTTCCTGTTTTCTGTGAATTTGCAAAATCGTAAAAACGTGAAACTGTAACGTCTAGAACGTGTGATTGGTCAAGAGCCGTGAGGGTTGTGAGGCGGTTTGGGAGAAGAGGGTGCCAATGGAGATGCAAAGGTTGGATTGTGAAATGCGTCATTGGAATAGGGGGAGTTTTGTGAAAGGGAAGTGTGTGTGGAATGGTGTTAAAAAGATAAGAAAAATAAAGCGCGCGTGTGGTGCTGTTATTTCTTTTATTAAGCGTTTGATCTCGTATTACAAGGTTACGAAACAATTAAATGCAGCGCTGAAAAAGCGCATGTAGTGCTCGTGTCATGGGGGAGGCATAAGTTTTAGATCATGCCATTGCTTCATGGCTTGGGAGGAGGGCATCGATTGTTTTTCTCATTTTACGCTGATCTCTGGGGGAAAAGAGCTGATGGCAATGAATAGGCTGATGATAGGTTTGTAACAGGTTTTGGCTGTTTATCGGAGGCTTCCTGTTTTCTGTGAATTTGCAAAATCGTAAAAACGTGAAACTGTAACGGCTAGAACGTGTGATTGGTCAAGAGCCGTGAGGGTTGTGAGGCGGTTTAGGAGAAGAGGGTGCCAACGGAGACGCAAAGGTTGGATTGTGAAATGCGTTAAAATTGAGAGAAGTTTTTCGTATCTTTGGTATCTTGTATATGATTAGTGAGTTTTCCTTATAAGGCTTTAAATTTAGCTGAATTCACCACTTTTTTGAGTTTAATGGCTTGAAAGTTCACGGTTCTTTATTTTACGTTTTCTTATTTGCTGTCGTAAAATGCATTTAAAGCAAGTATGCTTGCTAATTGTGTTTTCTATCGGTTTTTTCTTTTCGGTTTATTGCGATAATTTTTTATCATGTTGACTCTATGAGGGTGCTTTTTGCACGCTGACTGTAAGGGTGCCTAATTTTCATTCGGTTCTGATATGGTGCTTTTTATAATATATCATCCCATGATGTCATAAAATTCTGTTTTGATATAAGCTTTCTTGGTATGTTTAAGTGTTGTTTTAAGAAGCGTGTTGAAATTTCTTTAAAAAAGTTTGTCGCGTATGAGTATTATGGGAAGATTATGAGCGGGAAGTCAACTCGAACCTGCTAAAATTTGGACTGTTGAAAGAGAAGTTTTTCGTGGGAACCTTACGTTTTTTAGAAATCATCGTTCTTTGAGGTGTGGAAAGAAAGGTCAGCTTTAAAATAGACAAAAAATTCTAAACATAATTTGCTGTTTTAAGTTTTATGCCATAATGCTGCCCCTTAAGATAACGCCCCATAAGATTATGTTCTCTAAGTTGCGTGAGAGGGAATAAACCGTGAGAGGGAATAAGCCCGTGTGAAGATCATAAACCGTCAGAGGGGGATAAGCCTGTGTGAGAATGGTTTAAAAAAACGCTTGGTTCTGGGGCTGTTGATATAAGGATGCTGTTTAGAGGCGGTAAGGGAGGGGGATTGTTCGTTCGCAAAGCCTATGATGTAAAGAGTATGGGATACTCAAGAGGATGTTCGGGTATGGATAGAGATTGAAGGGGCGTTGCTTCTTTGCAAAGCATAGGTATTGATCATAAGTTTTGTTTATTCATATGGTTTTTTATGGCATCCAGTACCTGTTGGCTTATCTCCTGATGGGTCAGCCATCGTGAACCTTTTGGTGTTGTTTTTTGTCCTAATCGAATGGGGATAAAATCAACCTTATTTTTGCGCGCACACTCGAGGATCATTTGATCATGCGTGTTGGAATTAAAAATATGAAGAATACAGGGTGGTTTAGGCAAAAGAGCTAACTGCTCAATTAATGCGCAAGAAAATGCATGGGCGGGCGAATGAATCCATAATATGCAATATTTTAGATCATGCCATTGCTTCACAGCTTCTAAAAATTGTGCCTTTGATGCGGCACAATCATAATCCAACGGCACGCACAATTGTTTGTTGTGCAATGCCTCAAGCTGGACTTTATGTGAAAGAAAGCGTGCAACAATAATCACTTCTTGCGGTTCTAGTGATTGACAGAAAGGGGCAAGCATCCCGGTACCCCCTACCACTAAATAACGATAGTGTGCATCCTTTTTTTTCATGCCCCCTCCCTCTTTGCTTTAAATCACACTTCGTTGCTTTAAAAATGTACACATTTCATCAGCAAGCCTTTCACAACGGGTTTGTACCTCTTCACTTATAACTTTCCAAGTACGTCCTTCATCATCTGAGGAAAAATCTTCGTTGGAAGAGGCGATTTGACATTGGAGTGTATAACCATAAAGCGTGTGCACCACCGGCACTAAATGCTCACACGGTTGTGCGCATTTTTTGGCGGTACTCCCATGAGAGATAAGCCCAACAGGTTTATTTAAAAAGGCATTATAAGCTAAATTATCAAGAGCATTCTTTAAAACACCTGAATAAGACCCTTGATAAACGGGGCTTGCTAAAATAATACCATCAGCCGCTGCAATGGTTTTTACAAACTCACGAACCGCAGCATTTGGATTAGCCTCAACCTGATGATGATAATCTGGATCTGTCATCGGTAAGGGCTGTTCACGCAAATCAACCCACTGAAGTGATGCACCCCGTTTCATGAGGCAATCCGCTAAATAATTGGCTAAAGTTCTTGTTAAGGAAGGTTGACGCACAGACCCCAAAATAATTGCTATATTCAATAGGATTCTCCTTTATCTTTTCCAGACAAGCCTATAACGCAAGGCTTAAAAAGAATTGTGAGTAAAATGACGCGTATCATTATGCTGTTTATAAGGAGCAGTTGTGATGATACCGCATAGTTATAGAATCAGTCCATGCTAACAAGATTGTTGACAAAACAACACCTCAAACTTGTAAGGGAATGTTAGTGCTTTCATTAATATTAAAATGCTTGATCTCAAGAATCGCGGCTGTCTCTCTGTCTTAGAAGCACTTCTATGAATATATTCTGAGCTATTGGCTTGCAAGATCCTCAATGAAAAAAAGGAAGATATCGTCATATTTTGATTTATAATAATCATTGATCTTTTTTAATTGGAATAAGAGTGTTGTGAGATTTTCTCATTTCAAATGCTCTTATTGCGCAATCATTTGCGCATCAATGGAAGTTCCTTTTTTCATGTCTTAAGTGGGGGCAGAAAACAATTGAGAAAAGAAAAAAAATGCCTCTATCGTTTCAAGTAATAAGGGCTATCGTAGAGGAACGAGTATGGCTTGTTGCAAGGGAGGGTAAGACTATTATAGAGGCAGCAGGGGGAGCGATAGCGCCGGATTACACTTTGTTATTGAAACAATGGTGGGGATAGATTTTATAGTAAGGGGGATATATTCATGAGGGCGCTATTGTTATCCTCTTCATGGGTGCTGTTCGTGAAATGGGGTGTGTGCGCGTTGGTTTGCAAGTGTTGAGAGATGTTTCTTTAAAACAAGCACGTGAATTGGCAAAAGTATTGGCAACATAAATATGCAATACGAGTGTTTTCTGGGGTGTTTTGTTTAACGACAATGGACGAAATTTTATTTGAGAGCTTATTCGTGTTCTCATAAAGTTAGGGACAAAAAGTTGTATAAAAAGGAAGAGAAAATGAAGGGGGAAAATTCCACATTTTATAACAAACTGTGCTCTTTTGTTTTTGGAAAATCATTTCGTTCTTATAAAGACCATATTATCATTTGTCTTATTTCTATCATTATTGGGATAGGTCATAAAGCTCTTTTGATCCCATTAGAATCCAAGTGGTCGTTGAGTGTATCGCAGGATAGCGCTCTTTTGGCGCTCTTTGTTCTGCGTGAAGTCGTCATGGTGTGTGTTGTTGCCTTGATGCCTGTTTTATTGGTGCTTTATCTCATCTTAACGTATTTGTTGAAAAAAAAGATTCAGCAGTTAGAAGAGGCTATACAGCAACGGGATCACACAACCGATCAACAAAATAATCCGGTAAAAAAGGATAGAGAAAAAATAAGCAGTTTTTTTATCGTATTCCTTTGGTTGATATTTCTGCTGGAAGTCTTTTTTCCTGCGAGTGTTGTCATGATCATTTTGGAATTTTATTATTTTGTTTTCAAGCGCGTGAGAACGTATTGTAGAGTAAAACGGGAATTAAAACGCATAAGAAAAGAGCGCGATAAGGCGCTTTTGTAGCTATAGTGAAGGGGGAAGAGGCAATGTTTGGAAGCTCGTGACACAAGAAGAGGGGATTGGTTGGAAAATCATCAGACAAAGAGGATAAAGAAGCCTATCAGGTTTGTAATGAGGAGGATGCTCTTATCATTTGGAAGAGCAACTGCGCTTTTAGAAAGTTGGGGTTTTTTGTTGAAAATAAGGGAAGTGCCATGCATCGTACTTTTAGTGGTGCTTAAAAGAGCGGGCATGAGATAAAGAAATGCGGTTTTCATAAAAAAAGGAAGAGCAATGAAGTGGAAAAATTCAGCATTTTGTAATGAACTGTGCTATTTTTTTAGGAAAGAGTATTTTTCTGCGCGAGAGTATGTTGTCATTTGTTTCCTCTCACTCATTATTGAGTTGTGCAACAGGATTTTCTTTTTCCCATCCTTAGGGAGCAATGGGGAATGGACAGGGTGGCAGGATACACCCCTTTTTCTCTCTCTGTGTGCGTTTTGGAAAGTTATTACAGTGTGTGTTTGGGTCTTGTTCCCAGTTATGTTGATACTCTGCATCATATTGTGGCGTTTGTTGGTAAAAAATACTCGGAAATTGAAAGAAATAAACCAGCAACGGGGTAAAATAACCGATCAAAAGGATCGGTATAAAGAAAAAGTGAGGTGGAAAATGGACAATATTCTTGTCGGGATATTTGGTCTCTTGCTTATATTCGTGACAGTGTGGGTTGCTTTTATTCCCATGATGATTTTGGAACTTTATTATGGTGTCTTTAAGCAGGTGAGAACGTATTGCTGTTTAAGAAAAGAACTGAAAAGCGTCTTGCAAGAACAGGATACAGCGCTTGAGAAGTCATGAGAGGGAAAAAATAATGAAAAAATTATGAGAGATTCAACATTTAAAGGGATTGCTCTCTATACCATTTTGCTTCTGTTATGTTTTGGTGCTCTTTATGGGTTGTCCGTAAACATTGCTCTAAGGAGCAGTTTGGGTGGCTTTGAGTGGAAGAAAAGCCGATTATGGATCATTGATTATGGGCCATTATTGATTAAAGCGTTATTACATGAGAGCGTAGGGTTTAGAGCTTAGAGTGAGCGCTTGGGACTTACTTTATCGTTTGAAATGTGAGGAAGGAACGGTTTTGCTCGTAGGGGGGCGCGGTATATGGGTTGTTTTCGTATTTTTAGGCGCTTTGTTCACTCAAGCTTTGAAATGAATCCTATTGAAGTGGGGATGCAGGGGCATTTTTTTGAAAATAGGAGAATTTTTTGGAAAAAAGCTGAATTGTGACTATCGGTTACAGATTGGCGCGGTTTGAAAATCTTTATTGTTTGAAATGTGAGGAAGGTAAGAGGGGCCCAAGGTAGCACGGAATATTATAATTTTTATTATGACGCAAACC
The DNA here is from genome assembly GCF_042193495.1 of Bartonella sp. TS82HLJMH. Lineage (NCBI taxonomy): Bacteria > Pseudomonadati > Pseudomonadota > Alphaproteobacteria > Hyphomicrobiales > Bartonellaceae > Bartonella > Bartonella sp. TS82HLJMH. The sequence continues at coordinate 66,139 of NZ_JBHILU010000004.1, forward strand.
ATAACGGCCTGTGTACTTTTCTTTATTCTGGTGATATTTGGGTTTTGCATCATCATAATGCGTAAATTGGAAAAAAAGATCTAGAAACGAGAAGAGGCAATCTCTGTGTGAGAGCAAATAAGCTCTCTGTCGCACGGGTCTTTTCAAAGAGTGAGAGGGGAATACATGAAGGAGCAAAATTGGACATCAGAGCAAGAAACGCATAAAAGAGCGCATTCTTTTTCGCTCCAGCAAGCGTTTCTTTCAGCAAAGGATTATAAAGTTATCTTTGCTACTGCTGTTCTTATCATCATCTGGAGAATGATTCTAGAAATACCAGATGTATTAAATTGGCAGCTGACAGGGTGGCAATATATTGTGCATGCCGTTCTCTTTAAAACGACGGTCGCCATAACGGTCTGTGTCATTATTTTTATTCCGGTTATGTTACGGCTTCGCACCAAAGTGACGTGTGAGTTGCAAAAAAATATTCAGAAACTAGAAGAAGCAATCTCTGTAGGAGAGCACATAAGCTCTCTGTCGCACGGGCTTTGTAAAGACTGAGAGGGGAAAATGAACAGTGATCCTATAGCCGTACTTCTATTAGATCCCGAGTTCTGGGTATTTATTGCTATTTTCATGATCATTATCATGCTTGTTGTGGCTCTTTATACCTCTGTCTTCAAACGGATGAAAATGAATTTCCAAGTGAAAGGCGCGCTGGAAAGAGTGCTTAAAGAAAATGATCTTGCAACGCAGCAGTTTTGGAAAGACGAAGCCGTGGTGCAGGAGAGGCGTTTGCAACTAAAGGAAAAAGAGTTCTCTGTCGATTATGATGATGATGAAATTCTCACGATAGAAAGTGCAACAGGGCTTTTAAGAAGCTTGGGATGGTCGGTGGAAATCGAGGGAAAAGGAGATTATTTGGCAACCCTCTTTTTACCAGATCGTGAAGTGCAGTTTCTTTATAACGAGAAACGAGTGGAAGAATTTTCCCCCTTTGATCGTGGACTTTTAATTATGAGCGGTATTTTTGCTGCGGCTTGTCAGACGATTAATCCTCATAATTCTGGGGTTTTGCCAACGGTATTTATGAACTTTGTGCCCAATGGATTGGAAATTTTTGAAGAAAAAGTGAGCGCCCAGCGTTTAAAGAAAGCTCTCGATAAAACTTTAAAATGGACAATGGAAGATGATTCTTTGCATGAAATGTTTCGCTCTCAATATAGTCTTCCCCCTTGGGAAAAAGACTCTTTATCTTGGGCACTGGGTGATGAAGTAGAGTTCGCACCTTATGCTTTGCTGCATCTTGCAGCTCTTGCCTTGCTGGGTGATGTTGAGACTTTAGCTTCTTATGACGAAAGTTTTACGGCAGGGGAAAAGCTTGGCTTTGATGAAACCATTGAAAAAGTTCATTTGGAACGCGCGATGGTGATTGCTCAAGAAGTGAAAAGGGAAGGAAAGTTCAGTTACGATCTTCTGGAACGGGTTGCTGAGAAGTGGTCTATAGCCATGGACTATCAGCTTTTCAGAGTAAGATCTCCTAATACGTGTAATCAAAAACGAGATTTTCATAAAAAATTAGTTGAGGAGAAAAAACAAGAATTAAGGGAACAAGGATTTGAAGGGGTGAGTGATGAACAGTTCGTGTTTGAAGCAGAGGGGGTAAAATATTCTCCTGATATTACTTATATTAAAGATGGTAAAATCGCATTTATGGATATAAAAATTGATTAGTTTACTCTTCTGTTAAAGAAAAGCACTATGATTGAGACGCTTTCACACCAGAGCAAAATAAAGTGCTCGAAAAATCAAGAATAATAGCCAAGATTTTAAAAAATAGACTGAAAATGGTTTGATCCTCAAGAATAGGGGAGAAAAATCGATTATAAATTCTGCTATCTTCTTAAAGGCGGTCTCTTTTTTGTTAGAAAATGCTCATAAATTATCGCTTATTCAAGCGCTATGAGGGAAGTCTATTAACTAAAGTGGTATGAGAGGGGGGAGCTTAGGGGGATAGCCCTCATTATTTGAGATGTGGGACAAGTAAAAAATGTCATTTTTGAAGGCGGTGATATTTAGCCAATAAAAATAAAAACATTGGAAAAATTAAACTAAAAAAGGCCCCATTTTAAAAGGGCCTCTTTATTTAAATTTTACAATATATACAAAATGTATATAACCTTATTTTAAGAAATTTTTGTATCTTATACTCTAGCGGAAACCAATTGTATAAAATATATAATAATTGATCCTAAAAAACCAGCTATTGCATTCAATAAACTTTTTCCTTTTTCGTATATATCGTTTATTGATGCTTGTTCTGATGCGCTTCTATTACTGACTCTCAGTATATTCAATGTATCCGATGTGTCCCTTACTTGTTTAACAAACTGTAAATTTGTTTTCTCGACAGTATAAGGTGCAACAATAGGAGAGGGTTGTTTATTGACTATACGATCAGATTTTTGAATCGCGAGAGCTAAACCACTTGTAATTGCCCCCGCTATGAAAAAATATCTGATATTCATAGTTTTTCTCCTATATTTATTTCGATAAATAAATATCGATACGTATCATATATAAAATTGATTTGAATAACTATAGTAAAAATACAACAGTCACAAAAAAGAATAAAGTTTGTCTACATTTTGACAAAATTTACCCTTAATTGCCTTAATGAATTCTTTTAGATTCGATTTTATGAAGGCGTAAAAAAGTTTGAAAGCTCTGTAGGGAAGTGGAATCCCATAAGATGGGTGATACAATAGTAGCTAGCAAACATCTTTTTTGTGTCTTTGACTAAGGATTCATAAAATGAGGGTTCATAAGAATGAGATGCGATGAAAGTTAAGTAAAACCCGTTGAGGGGAAGGATGCACTCTTTGAGGGCTGGAGTGCATCCTCTTATGGATTGGATTCTGCCTTATGAGGGTTTGGCAGTATCCGTTGAGGGGAAGGGTGCACTCTTTTGAGGGCTGGAGTGCATCCTCTACAGTTTGGATGCTGCCTTATCAAGGGTTGAGCAGTATCCGTTGAGGGGAAGGATGCACTCTTTTGAGGGCTGGAGTGCATCCTCTACAGTTTGGATGCTGCTTCATGAGGGTTGAGCAGTATCCCGTTGAGGGGAAGGGTGCACTCTTTTGAGGGCTGGAGTGCATCCTCTACAGTTTGGATGCATCCTTGAGAGGGTTGGATGCATCCGCCCCGTGTTTTGAGGGGAAGGGTGCACTCTTTTGAGGGCTGGAGTGCATCCTCTACAGTTTGGATGCTGCTTCATGAGGGTTGAGCAGTATCCGTTGAGGGGAAGGATGCACTCTTTTGAAGGCGGAGTGCATCCTCTACAGTTTGGATGCTGCTTCATGAGGGTTGAGCAGTATCCCGTTGAGGGGAAGGATGCACTCTTTTGAAGGCGGAGTGCATCCTCTACAGTTTGGATACTGCTTCATGAGGGTTGAGCAGTATCCCGTTGAGGGGAAGGGTGCACTCTTTTGAAGGCGGAGTGCATCCTCTACAGTTTGGATACTGCTTCATGAGAGTGAGCAGTATCCATAGGGAAAGGCCTATTCCGTAAAAAACAGGGATAGCCAAAAGATTTGTTTTTATATTTTTATTGATAGGTTGCTGTATTTGTTAGGGCTATTCATTCTTTATTCTCAATATTTAAGATGATTATGTGATCAGGGTTGTTCGTCAATACAATCGTAAAAGACGCTGAGTATTTTTATAAAAATTAAGATATTTTTGTGCCTTTTTCTTGTTTTTTTTATGTTTACACAAGATTTACACTGCTTTTCAACAGTTTGTTTTTTTGCTTCGCTAATGGCGTTGGCTAAACACTTCAATTATTTTAACTGTTTCAACACCGCCTTAAAATAACAGTGCTTTATAATATGACAAAATGAGCTGTATAACGTTTGATTCTTGTGATTCTTGCGGGATGCTAGAAAGAGGGGGATGTTAGGAGAGATGTTGTATATATTTTTAGTTTATCTTTTAAAGCAGGAAGATCAACATATTTGAGAAGAATATGAAGTGCTATGGATAAAGCTTCCCTCCGTCTTTCCGGATATATTTCTTATTCGGTTTGGCGGTTAAAGAGCAATAGCTGAATGGAATCACGCTTGCTTCATGTTTTTATCCTCACGCTTTAGATTTTTTCTCATGGGAATGCCAGTTTTTTAATGGGGTCTTACGCGCCTTACGTAAAACAGAATGTTCCAAACAGAATATACTTGTGTTGCACATTTATGTCTTTGTTTAAAAAACATCATGTTGTCTTATCTCACAATAATGTTGGTAAATGGGATAATGGAGAAATCTCTTGTGAAGTGTAGAAGCCCTTCTTTAAAATCTCATAAGGGGAAAGCCAGCACTATCATACTATTCTAGCGTCTAATATGATGACAGCCTTTGGCTCTTGAGAGTGTTCATAAGAGGCATTTTGATTCTTTATCTTTGACGTGTTTTATTTCATATGTCTCTCATGTTGGTAACGTGCAAAAGACACGGCGTTGATTGTTGCAACATGAAATAAATTTAAAATGAGAGAACCCCTATGATATTCGGGTCTCTTATTTTAATATGAAGAACGGGTGATTATAATTATAAATCAATATGGTGTCGTGATACATCAACCTGTTGGTGGGCTACAGAATAAAGAAAGTCATCAAATATAAGTTATTCTGTTATGTCGTAAAACACTGTCATTTGCGGTTTAGTGATATGAGAGCCAGCCGCCTTGGATATGTTTTAAGTGTTTTTTTAAGGGCGTGGTGAATCTTTAGGGCAGGGCTTGTTTTGTTGCGCCTTGAGTTTAGCTGAAAACCTTGAATGGAAAACCAAGAGTGAAGTCTATCCAAGCTGTTTGTAGATCAGATTGGGTTAAGAACCTTTGTTCTTTGAGGATGGAACGCAAGCCAATTTGACAAAAGAATGATCTATTTTGCGGGGAGATTTTATGGAGGAATATAATAAAGCTCATAAGAGAGTGATTTAAGACAATACAATTATAAAAAAGTACAGTCATAAAAAAAGTCCTCCGTTACAATCAGAGGACTAAAAGCAGGAGAATTTTAACATTGGCTAGTAGGACATGTTAAAAAATGAATCCAAAAGACCGTATTCAATCCACAGATCCATACTTACAAAACTATTACGCTACAATTAGCAGAGAATTGAAAAGATATCAATATAAAAAATACTTTTTACAAAAAAGAAGATTGTGTCATTTTGCATTAAAAATTAATGAATACTTTTTTCAATTGAATATTTATTTTGAGACTCGACATTAATTAAACAATTAAATTGTATTTAAATAAACTGTATTTAAAGCTGTTATGATGTATGCAAGCATCTTAAACAAAACTTATTCTTCAATAAAAAATGAATAAACTTAAAAGAACCTCATGATGACAGGACTGGTGTGGGGGAAGGATTTTTGTTTTTAAGGGTGTGGAGTGTATCTTGAGTGGGTGTGGAGTGAAGTATTGTCCTTTTGGGTGTGGGGGGTGAAGTGGTGGAAGAGGTTGGGGGGGAGAGCTGTTGGATGATTAAGCGGTGTGTGGGGGGGGGGTAGAGGGGGCAGCAACATAGGAGGCAGCTTTGAATGGCGAGGAGGGGGATTATTCAAAATGTTTATGGTTTGCATATCCCCAATGAAATGCTAGCAAGTCTAAACAATCTCGTAAATGATCGGCAAGGGAATTTTGTTTGCGTTTTGAAGAACTTAATTCTTTGATTGCTTGTCCATAGCCGATAACGCGTTCAAGCAGTGAATAGCCAAGAATACCCAGTTGAACTTTGATTGTTTTTAAATGATTAGATGCTTCTATTTGACGTTCAATGGGGTGTGTGTATCCTTGGCTACAGGAAACCTTTTCACGGGTGTAGTCAAGGCTCATGTGGAGATCGGCTTGACTTTGACGCCAGTAAAAATAAAAACGTTCTGCCGCTTTATATTGGGCTTTGCTGAGATGTCCTTTGGCGTATAAAAGTGCAATGGGATGGCTTTGTGCATTGGCAATGGCATTGATGGTGCGTGGATTGCTAGAGTTTTCTGGATGATTGGGTTGAAAATAAGGATTACTCGTTTCAACAGGGATTTCTTGCGCCTTTAAATGACCAATGTGCTTTCCTTTATCTTGATGATCAAGCGGGCAGGTTTGCGTATTTTTTTTCTCTTGATGGTTCATATCATCTCCTTAAAAATTTTAAATTTGCTTCGCTGTGCAAAAGAAATGGGATTATGCTGTTATATGCTTGTTGAGGGATGCGTTTTTATGTCTGCTTTTTTGCGTGAGGGGCAATTTTCTAAAAGGGTGAGGGGGCGCTTCTGTTGGCATTGTTATTGGTTTATAGGGGAGGCTTTACGGGAGCGGAGTATGTTGTTTGGCGTGGATTTTCTTCTTGAAAGGGTTGGCATTTTTCTGCCTTTGGGCTCTTGTCTTTGTTTTTATTTATGCGGGAATCAGGTCTTACGGGGTTACAAGGAAGGCTTTTTTTAAAAAAAGGCGTTGAGCTTCATTCTTATCGCTGTCTCTAAGTTTGTTTATGCGCAAGCTGAGCATTTTGGTTTGACTTGGGTGTGGTTTTCAAACAAGTGGGTGTTTAACATTCTTTTTGGCGTTGTCTTTGGTCTTATCCTTGGTCTTATTTATCTAAGGGCAAGGCGTTTTGGGTTTAGGCTTTCATTCTTTGAAAAGGATTGATCTTTTGCTGTATTTTGGGCATGGTCTCTGATTTTTACTTATGAAGGAGCGGGGCGTATGGTGGTTGCGCGGGACATGCTTTTGAAGGGGCTGATGTTTTGCTGCGTTATTGGTTTGGTCCTTGGTTTTGCTTATGAGGGTGCGGGGCGACCGGTTATTACGTGGGAGGTGTTTTGGCAGGGGGTGGAACTTTCTTGCATTGCTGGAGCAACCTTTTGTTTTATTGTTGTGGGAGCAAACAGTAGAACTGTATCGTGGGGCGTGTTTTTCAAGGCTGTGGTGTTTTGCACCATTGCTGTAGTGGTTCTTGGCTTTGCTTATAAGGGAGCAAAGCGTTTTGATATATCGTGGGAATTTTTAGTGATGGGAGCGGTGTTTGTTGCATTGCTGGAGCTGTCCTTGGTTTTACTTATGAGGGTGCGGGGTAAATGGATATCGCGTGGGGTGTCTTTTTTGAAGTTAGCGGTGTTTTCCTGCGTTGTTGGAGCTGTTGTTGGATTGGCGCATAATGGCGCCAAGCATATGGGGGTTCGCTGGTTTGTGATCTCGAACAATGGGGTGTTTGCGGGCACTATTGGACTTGTTCCTTTTTTTGCTCTGGAGGGGGTACGGTGTATGCGTGTACTGTTGGGGGGCTTAAAAAATGAGCATTTCTCTTCTCTATGGGCGTGATCTTTGATGTTATTGCTGTGAGGGGTATTTGATGTCGAACGATGTGATGTTTTGGCTGTTGTTGGGTTTTTTCTGCTTTTTTGCTCTTGCCTTGATTTTTATTTATGAGGGAGCAAAGCGTCGCTCTGTTGCAGGGTGGATGTTTTGGAGATGGGTGGTGCTTTATGGCGTTGTTGCCACCTATTTGGGTTTTGTTTATGTGGGCGTGGGCAGGCGCGCTGTTGACGGGGAGCTGTTTTTGAAGGGGGCGGTGTTTTCTTGCATTTTTGCAACTGTCCTTGGTTTGGTGCATCTGGGCGTCAAGAGTATGCCTGTTGCTTGGCAAGTGTTCTTGAAGGCGGTCATGTTTTGTTGCATGATGGGCTTTATCCTGTGGTTTGCTGCTGTGGGCGTCAGGGATATGGATAGCATAAGGGCGGTATTCTTAAAGGGATTGCTCTTGACTGTATTGTTGAAAGTGCTCTTGGGGTTCTTTATACGCGAGCAAGGTGATACGGTGTTACAGAGGTCGTTGCGTGTTTTGAATTTTGTGCTGTTTTGCTGCATTTTGGCACTAATCCTTTTTTTTACCCGCGAGGGAGCAGAGAATATGGGGTTGAGCTGGCTTTGGTTCTCGAATGAGAGGGTGTTTTCCTTTATTATTGGATTTCTTTCTCCCTTTATTTATCAGGGTGTAAGGCGTGCGCGTGTTCTAGGGGCTTGGTTCTTGAGGTAGGGGGTGTTTTTTTTCCTTATGGGTGTGACCTTTAATTTTACTGTGGTTTATTTTGGATATTGATGTCGAACGATTTGTTTTTTTTGCTGTTGTTGGTGTTTTCCTCTTTTTGAAGGAAGTGCTGTTTTACGGCATTTTAGGAGTCGTCCTTTTTTTGGCTCTTGAGGGGATGGAGAGTATGGACATACCGTGGGGACTTCTGTCCTTGATAGGGATCGTGTTTGCTGTAGTGTTGGAGTGGTTCTTGATTTTGCATATGAGGGGGCGGCAAGATGGGGTGCTGACGCGTTGTTTGTGGTTATTGAAGGGGTTGGTGTTTTGCGCCATTGCTGGAGCGACCTTTTTTTGTTTGCGTTTGGGAGCAGAGAATCTAGAGTTGGGCTGGCTTTGGTTGTCGAAGGATTGGGTGTTTTTTATCATTTGTGGATTTATTCTTCCTGTTGTTTATGTGGGAGCAAGGCGTGCGCGTGTGAAGGCGGAGGCGTTTTTTCAGAGAGTGGGCTTTATGGAGTATTAAAGATAACGTCGAGGGAATGATTGTTCAAAAGAACAGCGATAGCGGTAGGTTTGGGGATCAAACCAAAGACCAACTTTGCCTTCAAAATCGCCAGAACGTTGTTTGGCTATATTTATAATGACGCCAGGGCGTTTGGCTAAATCTGCTTTTTCTTGTGCTAGAGAGGCGGCAAAGATTTTGTCTTCTAAGGATCGATTGCGCCAAATGGTGATAATGTTAAAGGCATTGGCACCAATTTCTGAGGCGCCTTTAATGTCTTCTGTGCTGGGGATATCTTTATCCAGACCGCTTTTGCGGGCATGGGCTACAAGATGAATGTGTACACTGTTTAAAACAGCCCAATCAACCATTTTATAAACGGCTTGTTCTTGTCCTGCATAATCATCAGAGGCAATGCCAAGCCGCATAAGACTGTCGATGATAAATTGATCACAGCCATAGCGCGCACGACAGTAGTCAAAGACATCAAGCAAGGTGTCAACGCTTGATTTGCCAACATGTTCATAAAGAATAAGCCCATTGTCTAAAAAATGAAGAATCCGTTCAATCGTCTCTTTTGTAGGCTTCTCTAAGCCGCCCGTTTGTTTGGTTAAACGCCGTAAAGATTGTTCTCCTTTCATTTCTAGAGACGCTAAGCAAAGTCGACTCTTTTGCGCAATCCAATGGGGAATACAGTCTGATAACAATTGGCTTTTGCCTGCACCACTCGCACCACTCCAAAGCGTTAATTCTGCTGGGCGGAAATGCAATTTGTCCTTCAGTTTAGGATAGGGAACCGTATAACCAAGATGTTTTTCAGGCTCTGGCCAAAAAAGCCCTATTACTTGATTTTTATAGTCTGAGGCGCGCCGTAAACCTTCTGGTGCAAAGCTTTGTGCTGAGGAAAAGGCGGCTTTTATGGTGGCTCTATCAATCCCTGCGGTTAAACAGTCATTAGCATCTTTGCAGGGTAAACGTACACGGTAGCAACGGTGGCGTCCAAGCCTGCTGGCAATTTCACGGGCTGCTTCTTCTCCGGGCTGGTCCATATCGGTGGCTAAAAAAATCGTTTCAAAAGATTCTAGATGATCAAATTCATTTTCAATCCAGTTATGTTTGCCTCCACTTCCTCCCCCAAAGGGAACAGAAACCGCCGGATATCCATAGGCAGCTAAAGAAAGCGCATCAATTTCTCCTTCAGTGATAACAATTGTACGGTTTGTTTTTGTTGAAGAAAGCGTGGGAAATGGCGTGCACTCCGTTAAGGGCACATGCTGGGATGCGTGTGTAGAGGCTGGGTTGGTTGGCGGTGTGTTTTGGGGGGAGCAAAGGGCTTGCCAACCAAACAAAATCGGTTCACATTGAGAGGCTGTTGGTTTGGTTTTTGCTCCTGCTTGCGCGAGCCGTTCTTTGACTAAAGCAAGAGTACCATCGGGTTTATAAAAGGGGAAAATGATTTTTTCACCATCTTCTCCTATGCGGTAACGCTCTATAACTTCTAGAGGAATGTGGCGTTCTTTGTGGAGATAGTTTTTTACGAGATTCTGCGGGCTCTGCCCTGTAGGAACCGGTGGATGGCGATAGGAACGATGAGGGACCATAAAGGGTTTGGGGCGTGTCAGATTGAGAGTCGCGCGTGCTTCTTCTAATGCTTGAGAGAGGCTAATGCCTTTGACTTCACACCAAAGGTCTAAAAGATCTCCTCCAGTGCCTTCTGCAAAATCATACCAAAGTCCTGCTCTACTACCACTCAAGCAAATTGATAAACTTTGACCAGCTTCACCACGTGTGTTGCCTACAATCCAGTTGTTGCCTCGTTTGTGCCCTTGGGGAAGAAGCATTTCTGCTATTCTATCTGCTTGTGAGATAAGTTTTTGTTTGATTTCAAAAATTGTGCTCATGGTTATTCGTGAAATGATTGTTGTTTTTCTCAAGATTTAGGAGATGAGGACTCTCTTTTTGCTGTTCTAGCCATTCGATCTGATAGTGAAATCTGTGATGCCATGGGGATTGCCAATAGTCGCGAAACTTCTTGGCTTGCCAATGGGTTTGGCTTTCACTCAAACCTTTTGAAACTGCTGCCTTGATGTCTGTTTTCTAATGCTTAGGAAGACGGTACCCCTTTTGGCAAAGGCGGTAATTGGAAGAAGGGTGTTGCTCGAGAAAGAGGAGGGGGATACAGAGAGGTTGGAGAGCTTTTGTGTTCCTTTGCGTCCAAGAGATGAGGCGTGTAGAGCGAGCGCTTTTGTGGTGAGAGTAGTAGGGGTGATGTTGACTCGTTTTGCTGTATGAATAGCTTATTTCATTGTTGTTTTTGTTATTATTTTTATGGTTTTGAAACATTTTTTATCTCCGCGCGTGCTTGAAAAATACGTTGTTCGTGTGATGTCAAAAATTGTCGCTATAGTTGATCAAACTGCGGTAAAGCATGTCGTTGCTCTCAGAGATGAAAGATGAGGAGCTCCCCTGTTTTTGCTGTTCTAGCCGCTCGATCTCACGGCGAAACCAGTTGCGCCATGTGGCTTGCCAGTCTACTTTGAGAGCTTCTTTGCCGCTTTTGGCTTGCCAATAGTCGCGAAACTTTTTGGCTTGCCAATGGGCTTGGCTTTCATTCAAGCCTTCTGAAACTGCTGCCTTGATGTCTGCTTGCCAATGCTCAGGAAGACGGTGCCCTTTGGTAACTGAGGCAGTGGGTTTTTTGTTGGAAGAAGGCGGGATGGATACAGGAAGATTGCTGAGTGGAAGATTGGTGGCGGATTTTGTTTTTTCCCTCGTGACAATTTGCGTAATAGGGGCGGGGGCAAAATCGGCTTGTGGAGCGTTTAAGGGAGAGGCGTTTTTTTGCTCCGCTTCTTCTTGTGGAGGGGAAGGGAGAGCAGAATCAAGAGCTAAAGAGAGAGACTGGTGATCGCTTTGTTCAAAGGTCTCTTCGCAGGAAAAACAAGGTTCTGTCTCATCAAACAAAATTTTCTTTTCAAAAACACCGTGAGGTGTTTTCTTTTCTTCTGTCTTTTGAGCTTCTAAGCTTTGTGCAGCATCTTTTGTACTCTCGTTAAGCAGTTGTTGAATCTCAGCATTGATTTTCTTGCGCTTTTTTGCCGAAGAACGACCCGCAAAGGATTTTTGTTCAAGCAATTTTTCACGCTCTTGAAAAACATTTTCGCAACGCTTGTTCCATAATCCATTGGCTAAATTTAAAATCTTACCCTCTTGGATGAGCATTTCTAAAACATTAACAAAAGTTCGCTTGTCACAACCACAAAGACGCGCTAAACGTTCTTCCGATATTTCTAGAGGACGACCGCGAGCATACATTTCATTGAGAAGAATCGTATAGATTCCAATTTCGTGTGCACGCATCCCACGAACACCTCCTAGAAAGTCATTTTGATACCAACAAACATACGGAAGCCTAGACGATTCATAATGAGGAGTTTCTTGTTGATTAGCGTGTTTCATACTGCAATCTACTTTCTTTTTTTATACATTTTTATTGACGATAAAAGCGCAAATAGGAATTTAACTTATGTTTTGTTTGGCTCTGTTTGGTGATGACTAGAGGCTTCTTTACGACGTTTATAAATGATTGGGTGTGCTTGAAGCGCATGCAAACTTACGATTTAAGATTGCGGTGATGGAAAAAATAAAGAGTAGCACACATTTTCAATGTATCTGCTTTGGGGTATTTGCTTTGGGCAGCAACTTTTGGAGGTGGCCTTTTATGGGATGGTTAAAGTGTTTTTATGATCCAAAAATAAAAAATTTTTCCTCCTAAAAGTAAAATTTGTTTCCTTAATTTTATCCTTTTTAGAGGATAATGCAAGCCCGTTTTATAAAAAGGGCGTGTTTTTTTAAAAAGACGCGCTATATGGTGGAATTATGAATATCGATGGTTGGCGTCAAAGATTAAGAATCGCTTTGGAAAAAAGTGGGCGGTCAAAGAGATCGATCTCCCTCGCGGCCGGTAAAGGCGCGGGGTACCTTCATTCTATTCTTTCTGAAGGAAAAGAACCAACAATCGAATCTCTCTCGCGAATTTGTCACGAAATTAATATCAGTATGAATTATATTCTTTACGGGAAAGGGGCTAGCCCTGAAGATAAAGAATTTATAGAGCTTATTTCAAAACTTTCTCCGCAAGAGAGACAGGCGATTTTGACTCTTTTGCGGCGACCCGTTGACGAAGCTCCAAAATAAGTTCTTTCTGTGCTTTTGAATTAAGACGACTCCAGTATTTTATTAATATTATATCACTCATTTTATCTCTCCTATGTGTTTATAATTGTAATCGAGTAAGAACAAATAGAGAACAACAAAGGGACATGAGGGGAATAAAGAATAATAGACTTTTATTTACATATGTCATTTGAACCCCGCAGAGATTTAAAATATATCTTTTATGAAGGATAAAATGATTGACATCTCTCCTATAGAGGATATAAGACTAACGCTATATTTAGTCTTGTCAAGACAAGGCTATGCTTTATCAACTATCTAAAGGGGGAAATAATGAAAAATATTCCATTCGTTAAAGAGGATGAAATCATTATCGTTTTATGCGAAGAGGAAAATCCTGATACTTATGAAGGACCAATCGACGAAATCGAAGAAGTGCTCGAACTGATTGAAGAATGTGAAACTGTTTATAGAGTTTTACGACTCGACCTGACAACTTCTCATGCTGAAGATGTTACGGAACAACTCGCTGATTTTTATGTCGAAAATCATGAAATAAATGAAGAAAATACGCCATTGCAGCCCTTCGTTTTGAATAGCGAAGCTTATCATGCTTGTTTAAATGAAAGAGCGGCTTGCGAGTATGAAGATAATCTCTATGGCTCTTATGAAAAACAGCATCGTTTACGCCCATGTGATGTCTTGACAGATTATTGGTGGTAAACATGCCAAGTTATCTCAAGACTTCTTATCAAGGGATTCCACTTTATTATGCTGGAAATACGCGAAATTTAATCAGACTCGAACCACAAAAACACAACGCTATTCTTTTCATATCGCAAGAGGTGGCTCAGTCGATGGCAAAAAAATTGGAGGAAGAATATTGCCGCCATGATTTTTTCGTCGTGCAATAACGAGATTGAAAAAGAGAGCCGCAATGATGGGCCAAGTGCTTTTTTATTGCGGTGACCACGGTGCGCGTTATGTTTTCCTTCTTGGGGGGAGGAGCTTGGGGGAAATTTTTAGCCGATATGAGACAGGGAGCATGAAGAAAAGAGCCTATATATGAGAAATTACGGGCGCTTTGCGAGGGGAAAAGTTATCGGCTGGGTTTTATTGGGGGGATTGAGAAACTTGCGGGGGAGGAGGATGTTGAGGGGGGCAGTTTTTGTGTTTTCAGGGGCACAATATTTAAGGATGCATTGAAGTATGCTGTCGCCTTTAGTCCGTGTGAGGGACACAGCTTAAACAATGTGAATATTTCAAAGAGGATGTATTGCAAAAAACACTTTAAAGGTGAAGGGGAGAAATATTATGCCAATCATTATCGATTGTATTCAGGGAACGGAAGAATGGCAGAAAGTGCGTAATGGTTTGATTACGGCTTCTTTGTTTGAGATGGTTATGGCACAAAAAAAACAGGGGCAAAAAACTTCACGATACCATAGTGTGATGATGAAATTGGCGGGAGAAAGAATTACAGGAAAAACCGTTGAGGAAGGAACAACGGTTTCTCAGCGACGCGGGACAGAATTAGAACCAATCGCACGACAACTCTATGCAAAACTTACGCATACAGAACCTGAATGTATTGGCTTTGTTTTGGCAGATGATCGCGGACAAGGATTTTCCCCCGATGCTTTTGTGGGAAAAAATGGCTTATTAGAAATTAAAACAAAAAAACCTGAAATTTTGATCCCTCATTTCATGCAAAAGAATTTTCCAGCAGAACATAAAGCACAATGTCAAGGAGGATTATGGATTTCTCAACGCGAATGGGTGGATTTAATGCTCTATTGGCCTGATATGCCACCTTTGATTAAACGTGCTTATCGTGATGAAGCGTATATTTGCAAGCTTGAAAATGAAATTAGCCGTTTTAATGAGGCTTTGGAGAAGATGGTACAGCAAATTAAGTGTGTTGAGACAGGTTTTAGTATAAGGACAGAAATTGTTTTGAAAGAAAGGAAAAACAGAGAGTGGGGAACGAATGCAAAGCGTCTGCTGGTGGGCAAAACAAGAATGAGGCGGGCAAGAAAGGGATCTGTACAGCGTTGAATGGGGGAAAAGTTTTATAAAAAGGAAAGAGCAGAGGGGAAAAAGCAAGTGGGGTGTTTGAGGAGACCGCAAGTAGGGAGTTTGGAGTGAATATGAAAGTATGCTGGAAAATGGAGGAAGATGTTTGAAGGCGAAGTGGGAGCGTTAAAGCTTGTTTAGACGTATTGGGACACGTGTGTTCTGGGAGCTTTTGTGCTGAGTATTAAGGGGGGCATTATTTTACTCATGATGGGCCAAGTGCTTTTTTATTGTGGTGACTATGGTGCGCGTTATGCTTTTATTTTTTAAGGCTATCTGTTTTAGTCAGTATGGGGAAAGAGAGGTATGAAGAGCCTATGCATGAAGAACTGTGGGAGAGGTGTGGGGGAAGTGAGGTGGTTTAGGGAGAAAATGGGGAAAGGATGGTTAGGGGGAGTGATAAGGAAAGGGAGGCATGTTGGGGCGTGGGTTTTAGCTGCTTTTATGTTGAGTATTAGGGAGGCACTAATAAATAAGGCAAGAGCTTTTCTTACTGAGAGAGTGCTGTGCATGATACTTTCGTTGATGGAGGATTCAATGGAGGTGATTGATATTTGTAGAAAAAGAGGAGAGGGGTAAGAGAAGAATAAACAAAAGAAGCATAAAATGGTGCTGCGAGAGAGGATTGAACTCTCGACCTCTCCCTTACCAAGGGAGTGCTCTACCACTGAGCTACCGCAGCCCCTTTTCAATCTTTGCGCTGTCTTGTGCCATATTGTCAGAAAATAGGCAAGAGAACATTTGTATATTCTTGCAAGAAAACGTATCTTATGTCATGACATATGTTTCTTATACACTTAAATATTTAAGGCTATGAGTTGCTTGGATAGAAGCTCAACACTGTTTAAAAGGTTGCGCAATGACACAAATGCATCAAAAACAAAAACAAAATGAAATGAATCACCAAGATGAAAAAACAAAACGACGTCAAGAAAGATTGGCGCAACAATTGCGTCAAAACCTGAAACGTCGAAAAGAGCAAAGCCGACAAAGAGCGCAAACAGAGCTCTAAAATGCAAAAAAATGTTTTTTAGTGAAGCTTTGCAACTAAACTTCTCAATAATTTGTTCTCATATTTAGAGTGCGTTCTAAAACGATTAATAAAGCATAACTTCCCGAAGGGGGAAAAACCTTTGGAAGGGCAGGCACAAAGGAAAAGAGGGAAAACACTATGGATTCTATTCAAATTGTTGGGGGAAAAAAACTTCAAGGAACAATTCCTATATCAGGGGCAAAAAATGCTGCATTGCCTCTTATGATTGCGGCACTTTTGACAGAAGAAACGCTCACTTTAGAAAATATTCCTCATCTGGCCGATGTCGAATTGCTTATTCGTATCCTCAATAATCATGGTGTGGGATATGCCGTTGATGGACAAGAGTTTAACGATGAGTGTGTGAATTCAAGAACAATTCATTTTACTGCGCAAAAAATAGCTACAACACGTGCGCCGTACGAACTTGTGAAAAAAATGCGCGCAAGCTTTTGGGTTATCGGACCTCTCCTTGCACGATGCGCAGAGGCTTATGTTTCGCTTCCTGGAGGATGTGCTATTGGAACAAGACCTGTCGATTTTATCCTTGAGGGACTCAAAACTTTAGGCGCACAGATTACGATCGAAAATGGATATGTTCATGCAAAAGCACCAAGGGGGTTAAAAGGTGCTCACTATCGTTTCCCTAAAGTCACTGTTGGTGGAACACATGTGATCCTTATGGCGGCGACACTGGCAAAGGGAACAACCGTTCTTGAGAATGCGGCTTGTGAACCAGAAGTGGCAAACCTTATTCGAACCCTGAATGCTATGGGGGCTCAAATAACCGGTGAAGGAACAAAAACGCTTACAATTGAAGGGGTTAAAAAACTTAAAGGGACAAAAATACGCGTTATTGCTGATCGAATTGAAGCGGGGACATATGCAATGGCTGTTGCTATGACAGGAGGAGATGTCTTTCTTAAAAATGCAAATCCTAACCATCTCACAAAAGTGCTTAAGGTGCTCCAAAAAACAGGACTCGAGATTCAAATAGAACCTCAAGGAATTCACGTTAAACGAAATCCAAAAAACACAAAAATTATGCCCGTTGATATTAAAACAGGACCTTATCCTGCTTTTCCAACCGATCTCCAAGCACAATTCATGGCGCTCATGACACGTGCTGAAGGAATCGCGCATATTACAGAGACGATTTTCGAAAATCGTTTTATGCATGTTCAAGAACTCAATCGCTTGAGGGCGTCGATAAAGCTTGATGGGCAGACGGCAACCGTCTATGGAACAGAGAATTTGCAAGGGGCTCCTGTCATGGCGACGGATTTGCGTGCTTCTGTTTCTCTTGTGATTGCAGCATTGGCGGCAAAGGGAGAAACAATTGTCAATCGTGTCTATCATCTTGATCGTGGATTTGAGAGGTTGGAGGAAAAATTAGTCCGTTGTGGCGCAAAAATCCAACGCATCACAGTGTAATTCCCTTTGAGGGTATTCTTTAATCTCTCTTTTCGGGGGGCTTAATCTCAGACAACAAGGTTTGTTCATCTTCTCAATAAATGCAGGTCTTATCTCATGGTTTTGAAGCTTTTACGTTTTGGAGCTTTTACGAGCGGGCATAAAAGTTTGAGAGGCGGGGGTGGAGCTCATAAAATAAAGACTGTTTTTTAATTTTATTGCTAATTTCCTGAAATTATTTTATGAACCAACACCAGGGTTTTCGTTGTACAGTGTGGTTGAATGGTGGAACCCAAAGCCTGAAAATCCAAGCTGAGACATTAGCCTGCTTTATAAGTATCCCGGGATTCCGGGAGTTTTTGCCATGTCCAGGTGCGCTCTAGCACTAAAAGCAAAAAAGCTGACTCGGATTCAGTGTTTTTGACTCCCGGAATACCAATGCGAGGGCGCTCGCAACCGGCAGGGGAGCTTGAAGTGAAAGCTAAAAATCCACACTTTAACGATATTTCGATAGGCAGAAAAATTCGCTTTAAAAGAACAATGCTGGGAATGTCGCAAAAGAAATTAGGCAGCCAGTTAGGTGTGACTTTTCAACAAATCCAAAAATATGAAAAAGGCTCTAATCGTATAGGAGCGGGGCGTTTACAAGAAATTGCTGATATTCTCAATGTTCCCATTTCCTTTTTTTACGCTGATCTCTCAACAAAAGAAAACGTCTTGTATCCCTGTGATGAAAGGATCTCAAGCAAAGAAGAGCACATCCTTTTGAAAAGTTTTAGAGAACTCAAATCTAAGAAACAGAAGGCAATTTTAAGATTAATTTTTCGTTAGATTTAAAAAAAAATTAAAGATTCTCTTGCTAAATAATAAATTATTATATAGACCTTTCTTTAGAGAAGGGGGTTAGCATTTCTCCCTCCCCCCCCCGCAGAAATGTCCCAATAGAACCGCCTTCTCATCATTTTGAAAATCATGAAAATTTGGACCTTTCCTCTTTTTAAAGAGTGACTTATTTGTGTTAGGAAAATTGGATGGCGCGGGTTTTTAGGGATTTGGAAAAGGCTTGAAAAGTCGTCTTGCCAAAAAGAGTTCTCAACAGGAAACATTGGAGAACAATCATCCAAAGGGCGCACAGTGGAGAGCGATCATCAAAGGGGGTGGCTTAAAAGAAGCTACCAAAAATCTGGAACTTCAGGCTTTAAATGAGGACCAATCCGTACCGCCGAGACCTTTTCTGCTAAACCTGTGCGATCTGAAATCTCAACTGCTAAACCACAAAGGGTGGCGGGACCACACGCTGGTTCAAAACGACTTTGCTTCGTCTTATAAAGAAAGCGGTGTAGGGGTTCTTCTTTATCCATTCCAAGAGATGAGTTGTAATCTCCACACATGCCTGCATCCGTTAAATAGGCGCTTCCACCTTCTAAGATTTGCGCGTCAGCCGTGGGAATATGCGTATGTGTGCCAACGATAACACTCACACGACCATCAAGAAAATGGCCAAAACATTGCTTCTCGCTTGTCGTTTCTGCGTGAAAGTCAAAAATAACTGTATCGGCTTGCTCCATCAACGAACAGGCTAAAAGAATATTTTCCGCTGTTTCAAATGGATCTTCTACTTTGCACGGCATAAAAACGCTGCCCAACAGATTGGCGACAAGAACACGGGCTCCATTTTTTGCTGTAAAAATACCAGCACCTCTTCCAGGAGTTTCTTTCGAAAAATTGGCAGGGCGTAAAAAACGATCGCTCTCATGGGCATACTGCAACGTTTCTTTATGAGAAAAAGCATGATTGCCTGTGGTGACAACATCAACACCGATCATCAAAAGATCTTGATATGTTTCTTGTGTGAGACCAAAACCACCAGAGGCATTCTCACCATTTACCACAACAAAATCAAGCCGCCATTTCTCAATTAGTTGAGGAAGGTGTTCAAAAACAGCTTTACAGCCTGTGTTACCAACAATGTCACCTAAAAATAAAAAACGCATAGGCGCTTTAATCACATTTTAACATTTTAAGAAACCTTTTTCTGTAAAAATCCCCTGTACCTGTAGATCATGTTCTGCTGCGGGAATAGAGGAAACCTCTTGACATGAAAATCCCATGCCCCATAATGTCATTTGATGTCCTTGTTTTTCAAGAGCTTCAACCGCACGGTCATAATATCCTCCTCCATAGCCAAGACGGTGACATTGACGATCAAACGCAGAAAGCGGAACAATAATATTGTTGGGGACAACAACGCTATTGTCTGCACCTGGACCAAAGGTGCCAAAGCGCATGGGCTCTAAAATCGTGTTAGGCGAAAATGCACGGAAAATCATGGTGGTGGAATCAAGCACTGCTGGTAAGGCTAAATGCCCACCGCGTAACGCTACAGCATCCAGTAAAGGACGCGGGTCAATTTCCGATTTAATGGGCCAATAGCCTGCTAAAATGAGGCGTGAAAAATCTGTTCCCTTTTTTTCAAGGTATTCAATAAAGTGGAAACAAGCACGCTGCGAAAAGAGTGTGCGCTCTTCTATTAAAAGAGCATCACGACGCGATAAACCGCTTTTGCGCTGCTGTGTACGAAGGGATGAAGCAGATTCACAGAGGGGATTTTGTGTCATTGTCTCGTCAATTGTTTTATAAGATGCTGGTATTTTATCTATTGTTGGCGTTTTGTAAATCTCTGTTAGGACAAGAGCTGTGCTCATGAAAAATGTGCGCTCTTATGTTAGAGGGGCATCTTGATGCGATAAACCGCTTTTGCGTTGCTTGCGTGCTAAGGGAGGAAGCAGATTCACAGAGGGGATTATTTTTGTAAGCGCTGTCTGTTTCATAAAATAAAGCCCCTCGTAATTTTTATTTTTTGAAAAGAGAGTATCGTCATTGGTCTTATGTAAAAGGGCGCTCTCAATTTTTATATGGAAAAATTTTATTGATGTAAAAAAGGGTGATCCACAACAGCCGATGGAAAAAGCTGATCCCGGGAACCTATACAAATAGGTGGGCGCCATATGAAAAAGCCCACGGGCTTGATCAGGGACAGCTCCCTTGGAGATCATTAAGGTCTCAGGAATACGTTATTTCCTGTCGAGAAGCGCAGAACACCCTCCTTAATATAAAACAATTTCAGATCTTCTGCTAGAGATAAAATAACCTCAGTCTCTTATTTTTCATAAAGTTTTTTCAAGATGGTTTTACAATCTTGCTGGTGGCTGCTAGAAATGGCTGTATGATATATAGAACGCTTTATTCAAAGTAAAAAAAGCAAAAAATATGAGTGGGGGGTGTGTGATTGAGTGACGCAGAACAGTTTATTGGCAATAGCTTGATTTTTATGTTTTGCGGGAATGTTTGGAGGAGGGGTGAAGGGGATGTTTTTTATTCAAAAATGTTTGTTTAACTGACGTTGCGTCTTTGAAGTTTTTGTCTCATGGGGAATATTTCAGTGCTATTTTGTCAACTTTGAGGGGTAGAGGAGAGCTGATACGGTATGTGCTGCTATGGTTGAAGCTCATAAAAATAAAAACAGACGATGATAGTTTATCAGAGGTGCTAAGCGATGTTTGAAGCTTTTTTCAAAAAAAAATATTTTTTGAGGATCCTATTTACAAATTTTTTTATCCATGATGGAGGGATGTAAAAAAAGACGCGGTGTGAAGAGGACGCAGGCGTGAAGCGTTTGCTTGCTATGAGAAGAAATTCTGTAGGGGGGTATATTGAAAGTGTTTGGAAGCTTCCTTTAATACAAAACAGGTCAAAATTCAAAAAAGACATTGTCAATTGCGTGGGGGCGTTTGATGATGTGGTGATAAGCAGGGGGCTTTTAGTTTATTGAGTGGAATGTGAAGCCGGCTTGCGTCTTATCCAAGTTTGAAGGGATGCGTAAAGCTCTTGTTTTTGAATGGTTTCAAAGAGTTTGCGGTGATTGTTCGTCTAACAGAGCTTGCACGCGCTTTTGAATTCTCCGCATTTGTGGATAATAATTTAATGCTGTTTCATAAGCTTTAAGAGCAAGTTTTGGACGCTCTGTTGCTTCCATGGTAACGCCAAGTTCAAAAAAAGCTATATAGTTGCGCGGCTCAAGTTTAAGAGCATGGTTGAGATCAAGCATGGCAAGCTTGAAATCGTTTAGTTGAATGTGAATCCAAGCACGTCTTATCCAAGCTTCAGCGTGAGTAGGTAAAAGTGCAAGAGCATTATCAATATAATCAAGTGCAAGTCCATAATCGTCGCTACTGATCGCATTTTCAGCCCATGACATTAAAAGATCAATTGTCTCACTCCCCGATTGGGACCATAAATGTTGAAGTTGTTGACTGATCTTTTTCGCCTGAGAAACATCAGCACAATATTTCAACTCTTTCAGTAAACGTAAAATTTCGGCTTCTTTGCGTTGCTTAATTCTGTCAACATGGGAAAGCTGCTCTTTGTCAAAATCTTCAAGAGTAATCGCAGACAAATCAGAATCGGAGGGTGTTGAGGAAGGGGCAGGAGAATTGGGAATAAGATCATCTAACGGTAAAAGCGATTGTGGAGAAGGACGATCTTCAGGAAGCGAAGGAGGATTTTGCCCATAACTCGAGGGAACAAAACAAAAAGTGCCAACAAAAAAAAGAAAAAAAATACGCTGGAAAATACAGAAAAAACGCAGCTGAAAAAATCGAAAAGCTTTTAGAAAAATAGAAGAATCCATAAAAACAAGCCCCCAAAAGATAAATCACCAAATATTATCAAACAATGGACTCGTAACCAACGGACTTATAACCAAAAAAACTTTAAGAAAAAATTTTTAAGCCTACAAAGAGTAGGCATAAAAACATTAACCCTAAAAGAATTAGCCCTGACGCGCTCTAAAACGTGGGTTCGTTTTATTAAGAATATAAATACGACCCTTACGACGCACCAAACGATTGTTACGGTGGCGCTCCTTTAGTGCTTTAAGCGAATTTTTAATTTTCATCATATTCACCGTTAAACAGTTTACGTAATACAACTATAATACAACATTAAAACACGAAAATACAACACCACAACCCCAATACACTGCTCACTCTAGGAACATTGCATCGCGATATCGTACTTGCATCATAACATCACACGACACACTTTTTCACTGTGATCACAAAAAGAAAAACGCACTCTAAAGGTACGCATTAACACACTTCATTAGCACAACGAATAAGTAAAAATTGCAAAAAAAGTAAGAGAGATCTAACAAGAAGTCTTATTCTTGTCAAGGGTGTATTATACATTTCCTATGGTGGGTTAATGGTTGCCTTGAAGGTAAAAATATTCTCGCAAAAAAGAAGGATAAAAAGTGGAAATAAGTAAAAGCTTCTCATTTGTGAGAAAAGAATCTTGTTTTTCCGTAAAATATCATCGTTTAGGCGGTGTATAAGGCTTATGTAAAATTTATACCATGAGGTGTTTTTTGTTAGTGTGTGATGATATTCTTAAAGTTTGCTCTTAAAACCTAGAAAATAAATTGCACAATATTGCATAATGAAGACAAATGGGATGAATTGATAAGGATCAAATTCTATTATTCATAGTAAACATAGCAAACTTAAAAGTTTCGCATAGTATTATGGTTTTCTCATTGCAGATCTGTGTATCTTTAACCATAGCAATTGCTGCTTGCATATCACAAGCGGGATTGGTGTATGGGTAAAGACACTTGAAGAGTAAGGAATAAAATGGTCTTTTATAAATGCTTTCAAATGCTAAGAGAGTGTTGCAACATTGGGGACTGGCAAAACGGTGTGATGAGGCTGGCGTTTACGCTTCATGAGCTTGAAGAGGGTGGTGCACTATGTATGAATGTTTAAGCTATTATCGAGAGCTTTTATACTCTATGATGAGGGGCTGTTGTGAAGTGGTGGCAATGTGCATTGGCCAAGTGTTTCTTTAAAGTAAGTATTTCTTTAAAATAAGTGCGTAAATTGGCAACACAAGTGTCTTCTGTTTGAGGCTTTTTATTTTACGTGAGGGCTGAGAGGATGTTTGGGAATGGATAAGCTTAGTGCTGTAATCACGTCCTGTAATTATATCTTTGACGTGGAGATCAGGAACGGAGTGGCGCGCTTGGAACTTCTAATGGGGGATTAAATTTGTGCTATTAGAGTGAAAGATTCTGCATAAATTTCTATTTTAGGGCAATAGCTTATGATTCTTTGCACCCCAATGATTTCTACGTGTATTTCTATGTGGGGTGGATTGCTGGATATTGTCAAGCGGATGGGGAATTTAAATCATCCGGTGAGAGAGCCAGTATACTGAGAATACACTTTTGGTTCTTGAATGTGGATAGTTTGAATTCCTTTTAATATCCATGCTGTAGAAAAAATTTGACCTTCCCAAGGGTGGTTTTCTCAAGGGTGGTCTATGATGATGTTTATTGAAAGAGTGAAAGGTTCACATTGTCTGGCGATAAACGTAATAAAAGCATGTCATAATACCAATTTATATACATGTTGCAAATGCCAAAGAGAGCTGACGTAATGATCATTGGTATCCCGATCGATAGGGGTAATGACTCTCTTCCTACTGCGAGGTATGTTAGACAAAGAATTCCTGCCATTAATAAAAAGCCTATCGCTAGGATTTTCGTTACGAAAACAATGGGTTTACGAAAGGTTAAAAGAAAGAGGAACAACATGTGTCTAAATGGACCCCCTTTACGTTTTTGAGGAGGAACAGACTGTGCCTCATTTAAAGTTGCTTCGTTATTTTTAGAAATGAAGTATTTTTTCGCTAAATAAGCCTTTTAAAGGCAATAATAGTATTAAAATGATAGTATTTAAAAGTATATTTTAGTTATTATCAGGATAATAAAATAAACATTTATACTTAGTCAATTAAGGGTGCTGTTAGGTGCTCTTGAAAGAAGCTTGCAGCGCGAAAAAATTTGGAACTTCATGAAGTGCGGGTCTGAAGGTCTTGACAAATGTCATTGTGGAGCAGGATAGAGGGTTACAGAGAGTCTTTTGTGGGTGAGAGTATGCGTAAACAAAGTACGCTTACGATAAGGGAGTTTATAAAGAACTGTGCGGGATGCAATAAAGATATGCCATAAAACCCATGAGCATTATACGGTGGTGATGCGCCTTATAATTTATTGTCTTAACAAGCTTAAAGAAAAGGTGGGAAAATCGATGCGCTGAAAAGAGGGGAAGCGTGAGAGAAGAAAAATTGATTTGTAAAGAAGAAATTTAAGCCTTTGGAGGACGTTGGGAAAACTTTTTCGAGAAAGATGTTGAGCGGATGAACAAAAGAAGAAGGTCCTCTATCCGTTAAGGAAAAAAGAGAGAGAGGAAAGTTGCCATGCTGGGTGGCTATCTTCTGGCCGATATTGGGCTGCGTTTGCGAGAGTTGTTTGGGGAGAGTAATACGTTTTACTTCTCAGCGATTTTATGAGAAAACAAAACGACGCTTTTGTGAAAATGCTTTTGTGCAAAAATAAACATAAGAAGAGAGGCTAGAGACAATAAAAGCGCATCGTGGATTGGGATCTATGGGCGCAATAGATCAGTCTATTTTCTAAAGATTGGGATTAAAAGAAAAATGAAGGGGCTGCCTCTATCATGGGAGAATAATGATGCCTAGAGGTAACATGTTGGATGAGGCGGTGATGTTGGATGAGGGGATGATGTTTTTGAGAAAAAAAGGGGGACAGAGTTTTGGGTGGGAAAGAAGGGGTGAAAGGGGTTGGGGAGCGCTTGTTGAGCCGCATGGGTAGTCAATCGGTGTGGAGTGAAGATTTGTTTTTGAGGGGGGATGAGATGTGAAGCAGTTTGTGGGCGAGAAGAGGTGATGTTTTTAAAAGAGCAGGGCTTGTAGGAGGGCGTGAAGCTCTGTCAGGGGCGCGCGCGTTAAAAGGTTAGGCGCGCCGCGCGTTTTGAGCCGCTGGATATCGGTGTGAGGGGAGAGGGTGTTTTTTCTGTCTTCACTTGGGTGCAAAAGCGTTTTTATATGTGGGCGTTAAGATTTGCTAGCTGGTCCCATTAATTGGATGACATGCCCCATTTTTCGGTGGGGGTGAACAGTGCTTTTACCATATAAATGGATCGAGGTGCGCTCTTGCGTGAGAAAATATTTTAACGTGTTTAAATTGTTCCCAAGAAGATTTGTCATTTGGCAATCGCTATGACGGTATGTGCTGCCCAATGGAAGACCGCAAATAGCACGGATATGCTGTTCAAATTGTGAAGTTATGCATGCTTTTTGTGTCCAATGACCAGAATTATGTACACGCGGCGCTAGTTCATTCACTAAAAGATGACCATCCGTTAAAACAAAAAGTTCAATACAAAGAACACCAACATAATCGAGGGCATCCATTACTGTTAGGCTGATTTTTTGGGCTGCTTTTTGCACATCAAATGGAATATGTGATGGAACAAAGGATTTATGAAGAATCCCATTTTTGTGTTGGTTTTCAGGGCAATCATAAAAAATATGTTCCCCTTGTTTTGTGCGAGCCGAGAGAACTGAAATTTCCGATAAAAAAGGAACTATTTCTTCCAAAATACAAGGCTGCTTCTGAAAAGTTCTTAAGGCTTCGTCAAGGGTTTGTTCATCGGGGCGATCAAGTTTGATCTGATTTTTTCCGTCATAACCAAAACGACGCGTCTTTAAAAGACCACGTCCGCCTAATGCATTGAGACCAGAAAGAAGAGAAGAAGAATTATCAACAGCATACCATGAGGCGGTGCCAATCCCTTGATCACGTAAAAATTGCTTCTCAAAAAGTCGATCTTGCGTGATCTCTAATGCTTTGGAAGAAGGATAAACAGGCTTACTCTTCTCTACATATTGAACCGTTTGAAGTGAAAGATTTTCAAATTCATAGCTGACAACATCACACTGAGAAATAAAATGATCTAAGGCTGATGTATCGTCATAGGAGGCAACAATATGGTTGTTTGCTGTTTGAGCGGCTGGGCAATCGGCCTCAGGGCAAAAAATAACTGTTCGAAATCCTAATTCTGCGGCCGCTATGGCGAGCATCCGTGCTAACTGTCCGCCGCCGATTAAACCAATGACGCTGCCTAGAGGTAACATGTTAGGTGAGGGGGTGTTGGATGAGGGGGGCGTGTTGGATGAGGGGGGCGTGTTGGATGAGGGGGGCGTGTTGGATGAGGGGGGCGTGTTGGAAAACGGTGCCATTTTAAACCTCCGTTACAGGCGTTTTGGCGACATTGGCTGTTTGTTGTTGACGCCAATCTTGTAATCGTTGGGCGAGATCATGATCATAAATGGCCATAACGGCTGCGGCTAAAAGTGCTGCATTAATTGCGCCTGCTTTGCCAATTGCTAATGTGCCGACGGGTATTCCTGCTGGCATTTGCACAATTGAAAGCAAAGAATCTTGACCAGAAAGAGAATGAGAATGTACTGGAACGCCAAAAACAGGAAGAGGAGTAAGGGCTGCTAGCATACCAGGAAGATGCGCTGCACCCCCTGCACCGGCGATTAAAACTTTAAACCCTGCGTCTTTTGCTTCTTTTGCAAATTGATAAAGGCGTTCAGGGGTTCGGTGTGCTGAGACAATATGCGAACTATGAGAAATACCAAGATTCGTCAAAATATCTGCACTATGGCACATCGTTTGCCAATCCGATTGGCTCCCCATTAAAATCGCGACATCACATGATTTTTTCATCATTCACCATCCTTTTCAAAGGTTCAATGCGATTCTTTATCATTATTTTTTTAAAGTTTTATATTCTCTTTGCAAAGCCAATTGATGACAGAGAAACAGTTATTTTTCAAATAAGATGGAAAGCTAAAAATTTAAAGGGGGATCTTGAGAGATGAAAAATTAAAGTATTGAAGGTCATGAAGCACTTCTTTTGAGGAGGAGGGATGAATGTTAAGGGGTGGGTGTGGGACCCATGTGGTTGTGGAGTTGTGGGATTGTCGTTTATTTAAGATAAGAGGAAAAAATACATCGGGGGAAAGCCATTGATTATCAGTTTTTTTAAAAAATGTTTCATTTTTATTTGCTAAAATAAACATGACCACCATATACTATAAAATCTGCTGCAATTTGAAAAATTGCTTATGAGAAAAAGAGATTTTTATGGCGAAGATGCGTTGCAAAGTGAGGATATTCTTTTGAGAAATAAAGAGATGTCGATCTCTTAATTTCAAAGGCTATTTATTTTGCTGTTCAAGTGATTCTTTTAATTGAGTGGGGGAATATGCGCTTTATAATCGTTGATATATCTTTAATAATAGCTGATATAAAGGGCAGCGAATAATCAACGCTTTTGTGCTTTTGTTGAGATGTGTTTCTGAGCGATTGTATGGTTCTTTGTTTTTTCACTTAAAATATAATGACAAGAAAAGTGAATGACGAATTGTGAATAATAAATCCATGGTCTCTTTTTTGCCTAATTTTGTAATAATGGTGGAAACTGAAATAAATTAAAAGTTCAACACCGGATGTAAAGGAGATTTAAAGCTATGTTTTTTCCATTTTTAATCGCTTTAGGTACTGCAATAACGACTATGTATGGCAAAAAAAATATAAGTTATGCTTTGTGGGCAATTTTATTCGTTGTCATTCTTCTCACTTTCAATCATCACGCAACTTCTACTTTAAATTTATCTTTTTGAGAGAATAGCCATGGAACAAGTTGAACAAAAAAATCCTCACTTCGTCATCTTTATGAATACGCTAGGACTCATTGGGTTATCCATTGTCTTGGTCGTGGCTTTTTATTATCAATTGGTAAAGTTTGAGTTACCTTGTCCCCTTTGTTTGCTACAGCGCGTTGGATTGATGCTGGCAGGTTGTGGGTTCTTGCTCAATATTCACCATAAGGTGAAAAATACTCATTATGGTATGGTTATTATCGGTTGTATGGTAACGAGTGCTGTTGCAGCACGGCAAGTGTTTTTGCATATAACACCTGATGATTTGGGGTATGGTTCAACGTTCTTTGGATTACATTTTTATACTTGGGCTTTCATTATTTCTGTCCTTTGTATCTTTGCTGTCTCATTTGTCATGATTTTAGGCGAATTGGCACACAAGTTCAAAGAATTTTCTCCTTTTCCATTTTTGAGTAAAACGGCAAGTTTTTTATTTGTGTTTTTGATTGCGGCAAATTTGATTTCTACCATACTGGAATGTGGTGGTGGACAATGTGCCGATGATCCTGTAAGGTATGAATTGTTATCAAATTGGTTCCCTTCATAGTCTTGAAATTTTTAAATAATCCCTCATCATGGTTTTATTGTTAAAGAGGCGGAAATATTTAAAAGTCCGCTTCTTTTTTATTGATTGGGAAGACATTTCAGCAAGATTATTCGATAATCTGATCTTTTAGGCCAACGCTGGCTTTTATGAGTGCTTGCGATTGGTATTTTTTAGCGAAGACTTGCTCTGTGAACCTTTTATACGGTCTTTTGAGGGAGATGAAGGGATTGGTCGGAGGCGTTTATAGGGCAGCCCCAAATTGTTGAGCTGTGTGGGTTAAAAAACTCGTTTTTTAAAGGTGCATTAACGATAAAAACTTTTTGTTCTTGATTTTTCTTAACGTTGTGTTAAATAAGTTTTTGTATTCATTTTGATGCTTCTGAAGTATCTTTGCTACTTTTAGAGGGATTAATTTAAAATTTTGAAAATTATCTTAATAATTTTCTACAGGGGTTTGTTTATTAGAGGCAAACCTTTTTTTTATCTAATTTTTATATGTTTTCTTTCAGTGTGAAAAAATAAAGCGTTTAGATGACTCTCTTTTTTGTTAATATATGGATTTATAATGATAAATAATCACCTTCAACGTGAAGTATAACGCTGAATATAATAAGATTTTCTCATCACCAGTTCTCTCATATTGAATCAATTAAAATTACTTGCTTGCACATCATGAGCGGGTGGGCCATGTGGGTAAAAACTTTACAAGAAAGGCATGCCTTTAATGAATTGGCTCTTGAACTGAAGGCTGTCTGCAACATTGGGAGCTGGCAGAGTTTTTGTGATAGTGTCGGTGTGTTCCTCTATAAGCGTAAAGATAAGGAGGGCTGAATGGATTTTTTCCCTTCATGGGGGGTATCATGCCTTTATGGATGCGTTTGCGAAATGGGTGTGACGAGCGTTGAGAGATCTGTCTTTAAAACAAGCGTGTGAATATGCAACGCAAGTATATTGTTTTTGGTGCGTTTTGTTTTACGAAAAAATACTGACTTATAAGGATAAGTTATCGTTGCGGATGTTGAATGAGAAAAGCGAAAAGGTTTTCTCATTTCAAATTTTCTTATAGTCAGTCAATTAAATGTACTCTCGTACGTTACAAGAAAGCACTGGATGTAAATAAAAATTCTTTTAAAAGTCGTAAAATGCTTCTTATGACCCTTTTGATAACTAGAATTTGTTGAAAAATTTTATGCTGGCCAATGCAAATAATAGGGCGGTTTATATCTATGATTTAAGTGAAAATAGGGGGATTTAAATGAAAAG
Organism: Bartonella sp. TS82HLJMH; assembly: GCF_042193495.1. Classification (NCBI taxonomy): domain Bacteria; kingdom Pseudomonadati; phylum Pseudomonadota; class Alphaproteobacteria; order Hyphomicrobiales; family Bartonellaceae; genus Bartonella; species Bartonella sp. TS82HLJMH. The sequence continues at coordinate 95,878 of NZ_JBHILU010000004.1, forward strand.
GGAGGCGAGATTTTAAGGACAGTTGTTGAAAATGTTATTGTGTAATGCGTTTTTTACAGATTTTCTGCTTTCTGTAATGACGTAAAAGCGTAAAAATGTATATCTGTAAAAGTGATGCGGAGGATTTGTGCTGTGTGTATGCTTTTGGCATGGCATGGAATGTGGTCAGAGAACTAGGGGGACGCATTTGTGAAGGGAGGGGAAGTTTGGATGAAGGGGCGGGTGCATTGACGAGAGAGAAGAAAGGGTGTGAGGGATGAAGAGTTTGTGAAGGGAGGGGAAGTTTGGATGAAGGGGCGGGTGCGTTGACGAGAGAGAAGAGAGGGTGTGAGGGATGAAGAGTTTGTGAAGGGAGGGGAAGTTTGGATGAAGAGGCGAGGGGGCGTTGACGAGAGAGAAGAAAGGGTGTGAGGGAATAGAGGGAGAAAGTTGCTTTTTGAAGAGGGGTTGATCGGGTGTTTTCAGTGATCTTGCTTTAGGGTTGTGAAGGGGCAAGAATATTTTAGAATAGGACGTATCTGTCGCGTTTGATGAAACCTCATCCTTTGAGGGGTGGTGATCTGAAGTTTATACTTTAGGATGTTGGATATATTGGCAAATAATGTTAATTAGTGCTCTTTTGCTTAATCAGAAATCAGCCACAAGATTGCTTTTTGTTTTTTCGGCTGGAGCTCTCTAAAGTTTTTCAAAAGAGTGTGTTCTTTTTCGCTATAGGTTTCTTGATTGTGGTGTAAGAGAGTGCCTTTTGTTGAAAGATTTTCTTTTGTAGTAAGGTCTGCATAAAAAAAGCTTATGGGAACTTCCAGTTTTTGGGCGATTTCGAGTAAACACCCTGCGCTTACACGATTTAAGCCTTTTTCATATTTTTGGATTTGTTGAAAACTGACGCCTAAATAGCTGCCTAATGCTTTTTGGGAAAGTCCCATTGAAATGCGTCTATAACGAATTCTTTTGCCTATAGAAATATCAACAAAATTTGGATTTTTGGTTTGCACTTCAAGCCCCCCTCCGGTTGCGAGCGCCCTCGCATTGGTATTCCGGGAGTCTAAAAGTACTGAGCTTAATCAGCTTTTTGCTTTTAGTGCTCATCGCACCTGGACATAGCAAAATCTCCCGGAATTCCGGGATACCCGCAATGCGGGATAAATTTATGTATTAAGCTTTCGGGCTTTTAGCTCCCTATTTGATCGTTGCGTGGACGATCAAAAACACGTGCTTATCAATAAAGTAATTTCAGGAGATTGGCAAGAAAAATCAAAATAATCTCAAAGACTATAAGATTGGGTAATTTTTAAAAAAGTGCGAAATATGGATTATAAATCGCGTTTTTTCCTATCAAAATGTCGATAAAATATGGACTTTTAGTTTGCACTTTAAGCCCCCTCCGGTTGCGAGCGCCCTCGCATTGGTATTCCGGGAGTCACAAGTACTGAACCCTAGTCAGTTTTTTTGCTTTTAGTGCTTAAAGCACTTGGACATAGCAAAAACTCCCGGAATCCCGGGCCCCCCACAAAAGTGGGTTCAATTGTACGCTAGGGTTTAGGGCTTGTTTTCCCTCTTGATCGTTGCGTGGACGATCAAAATATCTTTTAAGTGATAAAGTAATTTCAGAAGATTGGCAAATAAAAATAGTTTTTATTTATAAACTTTATTTTTTAATGAGAGGCTTTCCGCCTCTCAAACTCTCCGGAACGCTCACCAAAATCATGAGATCAGACCCGCATTTAATGAGGGGACTAACAATCCTAGGTTCTTAAGGTCAAGGAGACCATTACATGGCGCCTAACGGCGTCCTTGACAAAAAGAACCTAACGGCTTGTTTGATCCCTCTCACGCGGCTCCGAAATCATGATTAGAAGGGGAGCTTATAGGGTGGTGATATCAGGCATATCAATTTATCAAGGTGTTTTTTAGAGTGTGATGAATATTAGGCTGGATTTCTTTGTCTGGTCTGATGAAATAGTTTCATTTGAGGGGGGTGATCTGAAGTGCGTGGGGGTGTTGGGTAAGAAGCTGGGTTGTAGAGTATTGTTTTCATAGCAGCGCGCGGGGCGGTGTGGAGGTTTCATTTGGCTTCTTTCTGTAAATATGTAAAAGCGTGAAAACGTATATTCGTGAAAAAGGAGTGGAGGATTTGTGCAGTGTGTATGCTTTTGGCATGGTATGGAATGTGGTGAGATAAATGGGGGAAAGAGTTTCTGTGAATGGAGTGGTAAGCTGGAATGAAGAGGTGGGAAATTGACGGGAGAAGGGAAGATGGTTTGGGGATGAAGAGTCTGTGAAGGGAGGGGAAGTTGGATGAAGAGGTGGGTGCGTTGACGAGAGAGGAGAGAGGGTTTGGGGAATGAGAATGAACAGATTAGAGGGGTGTGGTGTGGATAAAAGGCGGGGGTGCGAAGGGATGCATGAAGGATGGTGTGAGGAGATAGCGCTTGGCTTATGGTACTTGATGAAGTGGTGTCATTTGAGGGGGGATCTGAAGTGCGTGGGGGTGTTGGGTAAGAAGCTGGGTTGTAGAGTATTGTTTTCATAGCAGCGCGGGGCGGTGTGGAGGTTTCATTTGGCTTCTTTCTGTAAATATGTAAAAGCGTGAAAATGGAAATATGCAAAAAAGGAAAAGGCTTTATGTTGTTAGGGGGCGTTGTGGTTAATGAGACGGAATGTATAGGGAGTGTTTTCAAGCTGGGAGAGCAACATAAATAGAGGATAGCTTAAATGAAGTGTGTGAGAGGAAAAATGAGTCAGTCTGTACGGAAAATGCATAGAGTGTGAAGTGTGGGGCGGTGAAGCATGTCGTGAATGGGTGTGTGGAGGAGGTTTTTGAAAAAAGGAGGGGACTTTTGGATGGGAAGGGGTGTTTATCCAAATGGCGCGTGTTTAGGGGTGTGGAAGGTGAGGTAAAGTTGGAGGGATGAGGATTGTTTGTAAGTCGTGGAGGATAGTCAGAGGCGTTGGGAAAACGCTTGAGGGGGAGAAAATTTAGCGTAATTTCTTGTTACTCTGAAATCAAGATCATCATAAAAATTGGAGGAAATGGGTGGGTAAAATTAGTGGAGAGAAAGTTTTGAGCCTCAATATGTGTGGTGATGTTTTTTGAGCGCATGAGAGAGTAAACTTGAAAAACCTTTCTCTTTTTGTTGAATTTTTATTCACAAACTTAAGAAAATAGGATATGAACGCTGGAAATAACGCACAGCTTAACAAAATATGTGCACTGTAAAGGAAATGATTGTTTATGTCAAAAGAAGAAGTTTTAGAATTTTCTGGTATCGTTACTGAACTCTTACCGAACGCAATGTTTCGTGTGAAACTGGAAAATGATCATGAAATTATTGCGCATACTGCTGGTAGAATGCGAAAAAATCGTATCCGCGTGTTGGCAGGTGATAAAATCATGGTGGAAATGACACCTTATGATTTGACAAAAGGGCGCATTACATATCGCTATAAGTAGCCTAAGGGGTGGCTTGCGCTTTTTTGTAAAAGCCATCATATTATTTCTATTATTTTTTAACAGTTTTTAAGCTTGCTCTTCATGAGTGAAAAAAGGGGAGTGTTTGAATGCCCTTGAAAAACTGTAAAATCAATGCGGTAAAAAGATAAGGAGATTAATGGCGTTTAAAAGGGGCGCTTAAAAGGGGTGAGAGGGAAGTCGATTGTGAAGGGGTGGAAATGAAAAATATAAGAGAGTGGGGGAAAAAACGTTTGGCAGATACTCTTACAGAAGAAATTCATTTGGTGCTTGCTTCCGCTTCGCCAAGACGTTTAGCGCTCTTAGCACAAATAGGGATTGATCCTCAGCAGGTTTGTGCAAGCGATATTGATGAAACGCCAAAATTAAAAGAACATCCTGCAAACCTTGCCAAACGTTTGGCAAAAGAGAAAGCGCTGAAAGCTCAAGAAATTTTGCGCTGGTACAATCAGAATGGTCAAGAAGAGTTGCAGAATGGTCAAGAAGAATTACCTCAACAGAAAATGATTATCTTGGCTGCTGATACGGTGGTGGCTGTGGGGCGCACCATTCTCCCCAAACCAGAGGGTGAAGACGAGGCTTATGAATGTTTGCGATACCTTTCTGGGCGTTCACACAAGGTCTATGGCGCCGTTTGTGCGCTCAATGAACGTGGAAAAATAACCGTAAAATTGGTTGAAAGTCGTGTCCGTTTTAGACGCTTAACTTCTGCTATGATGAAGGCTTACCTTGCTTCTGGTGAATGGCAAGGGAAAGCTGGGGGCTACGCTATTCAGGGAAAAGCCGGTGCTTTCGTCGTCCATATGGCTGGTTCTTACTCCAATGTGGTTGGTTTACCGTTGGCTGAAACAGTCGATCTCTTGACCGCTTATCACTATCCACTTTTCACTCACTGGGCTGAAGAAACGCATTAGAAAAACTTTAAGGCAAGATCAATGCAAGGTGAAAAGCAACAAAAAGAGAAAAGCAAAAATGAAAAAAAAGGAACAGAAGAAAAATTAATGAAGGAGCAGATGACAAAGGTGCGCCAAGAAAAAAAAGAGCTAAATTTGCAAAAAGAGATTCGTCCTCCGCATCCTTGTCCTATTTGTGGTCAAATGTCACAACAAAACGCCTATCCTTTTTGTTCCACACGGTGCCGAGCCATTGATCTTAATCGTTGGCTTTCAGGCGCTTATATTTTACCGCCCCCGCCGCAGAAAAGTGATGAAGAAGAATAAGAGTCCTTTTGAGGAGAGAACGCTCATAGCGTTTTTTGTGTTGGAGCTGAAGGGGAGGCGCGCGGGTTTATCGTAAATGGATTCAAGAGCTGGATTAACGGCTTGGTTATTGTCGTCATTCGTAGAGACGCAGATTAAGTTCAATCAACGATGGAAGTTTTAATACATATCTAAGACTTAGCACCAGTGGTTTTGTAATTATCAATTTCTTTGTTGCAGGAAGGTCGATAATGCCTTTAAGGTGTGAGGGAAGAATTGATATCCAATCAGTATTGCTAACAAAAAAGAAGGGGCGCGTGTTTTGGTGCAAATAGATGGGGCAACAAAAAATCGCTTGCTGGTGCTTTTGCTGGGTAATGGCATGGTGTCATTTGGGGGCTGGATTGATTATATCGTGATTTTGACCGTATCTGTGTTCTATTGGAAAGCTGATCAATATGATGTCGCTTTTATTGGAGCGGCAACATTATTACCTGGTATCGTTCTGTCTAAGCCAATTGGAATGTTGGTCGGTAGCCGTTATATGATACATTGGTTGCGTGCATCGTTGTTGTTACGGGCGTTATGTACTGTCGTTTTATTGATGGCTACTAGTCTGCAAGGATTTATTATACTGGCAGTTATTCGAGCGACATTCAATAGTCTAGCTATTCCAGCAATTTCCGTTCTCAGTGCAAATTCTGTGCCTGAAAACGGACGGACTCGTTACTATTCTGTGCTTAACATGATCAATAGCATGGCGAAGATGATAGGACCTGCTTTGGGGAGTATGCTCTCTGCGTTTTTGTCAGATATATATACTTTATTGTTGTCTGGATTTCTGACATTGCTAGGCTTTATAGTGTTTTGTTGTATTGGTGCAAAACCTGTCTCGTCGCTCATGGTAAAAACAGCGAAAACCATGAAATCACAGCATAGGCTTTATGGGACAACTTGGTATGCCTATGTGGCGGTGATGTTTGTGTATTTTGCCATGATCTTTATGGTGAATAATCAGTTGCCTGTCATCCTTAATGCACTGAAAATGAATAAACAGGCTCTTGGGATGTTGGTATCTGCTTCAGGGATTGGTAATTTTCTATATGGGTTTTGGAGAGTGAAACAATCAAAACATAAACCCCTTACAGGAAAAATATCAGAGTTGTTAATGCCTGCAATGTCAGCAATGGTTTGTTTTGTACTGATCTCAGTGTGCTTTTTTTACTTGGATTTACTCCGTATTGAGACTTTGTTTTTCTGTTTTTTCCTCATCGGGATGGTTAGTGCCTACTTTTCCATATCTTCTAACGTTTATCTGGTAACCAATTTCAATGAACAGATTGGGTTGGCTTCTGGATGGGTGCAGTCTATACAAAATTTAGCTATGTTGGTGGCTCCTTTTGTTGGAGCGTTTGTTTTAGGTCACACTACGGCTGGGCAGTTGTTCCTTTTTTCTGGATTGAGTGGATTATTCTGTTTATTGGGTATCGGGATATTGGTGAACCGTTCTTTGTTCATTATTCATTCTGAATGATTGGCTCATCAATGAAATAAGTGTTTTAAATCATTTTTCTGAGATTTAGAGCGCGCGGGAAACCCAGCATCGGGCAGCTTTTACAATGTTATAAGCTCAATCTTTTGATTTTTACTTAACCGCTCATATGTTTGTTCTGTCTTGTCTTTGCCTTCTCGATACTGTTTCACTGTTTCGTAAACGCAATCGGGGCATGGTTTTGAGTAACGATTGCACTGTATTGAACCCTGTTATGCCATGAATAGTCAAACTTTAAACCCCAGCTGCTGATCCTTAATCAGCTTGACTTTAAGCAATAATGGAAACAGAAAATGAGCTATAGTATAAATTATCCTATATGCCGTAAAATATCACTCTTGGAGGTATGGTGATATCAGGTATGGGAAACTTTAGGCAGGGGGTATGTTAATTGTTGTGCTTTTGCTTAATCAGAAATCAACCACAAGATTGCTTTTTGTTTTTTTGGCTGGAGCTCTCTAAAATTTTTCAAAAGGGTGTGTTCTTTTTCGCTATAGGTTTCTTGATTGTGGTGTAAGAGAGTTTCTTTTGTAGGAATATCTTCTTTTGTGGCAAGGTCTGCATAAAAAAAGCTTATGGGAATTTCTAGTTTTTGGGCGATTTCCAGTAAACATTTGGCACTTACACGATTTAAGCCTTTTTCATATTTTTGGATTTGTTGAAAACTGACACCTAAATGGCTTCCTAATGCTTTTTGGGAAAGTCCTATTGAAATGCGTCTGTGACGGATTCTTTTGCTTAATCAGAAATGTCGATAAAATGTGGATTTTTAGTTGGCACTTCAAGCCCCCCTCCGGTTGCGAGCGCCCTCGCATTGGTATTCCGGGAGGTTGAAAATACTGAACCTAAATCAGCTTTTTGCTTTTAGTGTTGAGAACACTTGGACATAGCAAAAACTCCCGGAATCCCGGGAAACCCACAGAGTGGGATAAATTTATGTTTAGGTTTCGGGTCTTCAACTCCCTATTTGACCGTTGCGTGGACGATCAAAATCACACTTTAAGTGATAAGGCAATTTCAGGAGATTGGCAAGAAAAATCAAAATAATTTCAAAGGCTATAAGATTGGGTACTTTTTAAAAAAGTGTGAAATATGGATTATAAATCGCGTTTTTTGCTTAATCAGAAATGTCGATAAAATGTGGATTTTTGGTTTGCACTTCAAGCCCCCCCTCCGGTTGCGAGCGCCCTCGCATTGGTATTCCGGGAGTCAAAATACTGAGCTCTAGTCAGTTTTTTTGCTTTTAGTGTTGAGAACACCTGGACATAGCAAAATCTCCCGGAAACTCAAGATATTCGCAAAGCGGGTTCGTTTTTACGCTAGAGCTTAGGGCTCGTCTTCCCTCTTGATCGCTGCGTAGACGACTAAAACACTTTTAAATTTGTAAAGTAATTTCAGTATATTGGCAAGAAAAATCAAAAATATTTTTTATTCTGTTATGCCATAAAACATCGCTCTTTTAGGGGGGGGAAGAGCTAGAATATTCATGATAGGGCTTGATTTGTTGAGTCTGAGGAAGTGCTGTCGTTTGAGGAGGGGTGTCTGAAGACTGTAAGGGGTACTAGGCAAAAATCTTTGTTCGTTTACAGACCAGTGTTTATAGAGCAGCGTGGGGTGGTGAACCTTTCCTTTAGCTTTGTTCTGTAATGATGTAAAAGCGTAAAAATGTATATCCGTAAAAGTGAAGTGGAGGATTTGTGGATTTATGCATTGTGCGTGTTTTGGGGTCACGTTGGGCTTTTGTCTGGCGTGGAATGTGGTGAGATAAATGGGGGGGGAGGCATTTGTGAATGGAGGGGGAAGTTGGGAGGAAGAGGGGTGTTAAGCGCGTTGACTGGAGAAGAGTGTGTGGGGAATATTTTAGGCTGGACTTAACTGCCTTGTCTGATGAAGTGCGTCTTTTGGGGGGGAATAGTCTGAAGACTGTAAGGGGGGGTACTAGGCAAAAAGTTGGGTTCGTTTACAGACTATTGTTTACAGAGCAGCGTGGGGTGGTGAACCTTTCCTTTAGCTTTGTTCTGTAATGATGTAAAAGCGTAAAAATGTGAATCTGTAAAAGTGAAGCGGAAGATTTGTGTTTTGTGTATTGTGCGTGTTTTTGGTCATGTTGGGCTTTTGTCTGGCGTGGAATGTGGTCAGAGAACTAGGGGGGGGTGAAGAGACTGTGAATGGAGGGGGAAAGCTGGGATGAAGAGGGGGGTGAAACCCGTTGGTGGGAGAAGAGTATGTGGAGGGAATGGTGGGGTTGTGATGGTGGAGGGTATAGGGGAGGTGCAGTTTTTATTTAAATAATGACAGTGCACCTTTCTCTCCCTCTTGCTATAGGGCTTGTGAGGACCCATATTCTTTTTAGCACTACGGTTCTTCTTCATGTGGCATCATTTGCGGTGTTTGGTGAGGGGTGGTCGGTCCTTTGAAGATGTCTCTTTTGTGGGATGTTGGGGGAATTTAAAGTGCGGCGGTGGCTTGAGATTTAAGGAAAAAAAATGAACTTGGAAAAATATAGCGAACGGTTGCAAGGTTTTTTACAATCAGCACAAAATAGCGCTCTTGCTTCTGATCATCAGCAATTTATGCCGGAGCATCTGTTAAAAGTACTGTTAGACGATTCTCAAGGGTTGGCAGCATCATTGATCCAAAAAGCGGGTGGTGATCTTACTCTTATTCGAAAGGCGCTTAACAAAGCACTTGATGCTTTGCCAAAAGTGCAAGGGGGGAATGGACAGCTCTATTTGTCTCAGCCGTTGGCAAAAGTTTTTAACATGGCTGAAGATCTGGCAAAAAAAGCCGGTGATCAATTTGTGACTGTGGAGCGTGTGTTGCAAGCACTGATCATGGAAAAGACCGCAAAAACCGCTGATGTTCTCACAAGTGGTGGTTTGACAGTGCAAGCGCTTAATCAGGCTATTAATGATTTGCGGAAGGGAAAAACAGCGACAAGCCCCCATGCCGAAAGCCAATATGATGCTCTGCAAAAATATGCTCGTGATTTGACAAAAGATGCGCGTGAAGGAAAACTTGATCCTGTTATTGGGCGGGAAGAGGAAATTCGCCGCACTATTCAGGTGCTTTCACGGCGTACCAAAAATAATCCTGTGCTGATCGGTGAACCAGGGGTGGGGAAAACAGCTATTGTGGAAGGGTTGGCATTGCGCATTGTTAATGGCGATGTGCCTGAAACTTTGCGTGATAAACAGCTTCATGCGCTCGATATGGGAGCACTTATCGCTGGCGCAAAATATCGTGGGGAATTCGAAGAGCGCCTCAAAGCAGTGCTGGCAGAGGTACAAGCTGAAAATGGTCAGATCATTTTGTTTATTGATGAATTGCATAATCTCGTGGGGGCAGGAAAATCCGATGGGCCTATGGATGCTTCCAACTTGCTAAAACCTGCTCTCGCACGCGGAGAACTCCACTGTGTGGGGGCTACGACTTTGGATGAATATCGAAAATATGTTGAAAAAGATGCTGCTCTTGCACGCCGCTTCCAGCCGGTCTTTGTGCCTGAACCCTCTTTAGAGGATACTATCTCTATTTTGCGCGGTATTAAAGAAAAATATGAACAACATCATAAAGTGCGCTTGGCAGATAGTGCACTGATCGCGGCGGCGCGTTTGTCTAACCGCTATATTACGGATCGTTTCTTGCCTGATAAAGCCATTGATCTTATCGATGAAGCGGCGGCACGGTTGCGGATGCAAGTCGATTCAAAGCCGGAAGAACTTGATGCCATTGATCGGCGTATTTTACAATTGAAGATCGAACGTGAAGCTTTGAAAACTGATGTGGAGCCAACAGCAAAAGAACGTTTGCAAAGCGTGCAGGATGAACTGAAAACATTGGAACAACAGTCTAGCGAAATGACAACGGCTTGGCAGGCTGAGAAACAAAAATTAGGGCATGCTGCTGATTTGAAAAAACAACTCGAAGAAGCACGTAATGCTTTGGCTATTGCACAGCGTGATGGACAATTCCAAAAAGCTGGAGAGCTCGCTTATAGCGTTATCCCTGAACTCGAAAAACAATTGAGCATCGCTGAAAATGATGACCAACAAAATCATCTTGTTGAAGAAACGGTTACTGCTGAACATGTGGCACGGATTGTTTCACGCTGGACCGGTATTCCTGTTGATCGAATGCTGGAGGCAGAACGCGAGGCGCTGTTGCGGATGGAAGATGAAATTAGCAAACGTGTGATTGGTCAGGGTGAGGCTATTCAAGCTGTTTCTCGCGCTGTACGCCGTGCGCGCGCAGGGTTGCAAGATCCCAATCGCCCCCTTGGCTCTTTCATGTTTTTGGGTCCTACTGGTGTGGGAAAAACCGAATTAACCAAAGCTCTTGCTGCTTTTCTTTTCCAAGACTCCAATGCCATGTTGCGCATCGATATGTCGGAATATATGGAAAAACATGCTGGGGCGCGGCTTATTGGGGCGCCGCCTGGATATGTTGGATATGAAGAGGGAGGCGTGCTGACCGAAGCCGTACGAAGAAGACCTTATCAGGTCATTCTGTTCGACGAAATTGAAAAAGCACATCCGGATATTTTTAATCTCTTGTTGCAAGTGCTCGATGAGGGACGTTTGACCGATAGTCAAGGACGTACCGTCGATTTTCGCAATACCTTGCTGATTATGACTTCTAATCTTGGCGCTGAATTTTTAACCGCTTTGCCTGAAGGACAAACAACCGATCAGGCAAAAAATGATGTCATGAATGTCGTCAAAGCGGCTTTTCGTCCTGAATTTTTAAACCGTATTGATGAGATTATTCTCTTTCAAAGATTGCAACGCCACGATATGGAAGCGATCGTTGATATTCAGATAGAACATTTGCAAAATTTGCTCAATGAACGCAAAATAACTTTGCAAATCGAGCCAGAGGTGAGAAAATTTCTTGCCGATAAAGGCTATGATCCCCTCTATGGTGCACGTCCACTTAAACGGATTATCCAAAAAGAAATTCAAGACCCGATGGCGGAAAATATCTTGTTTGGAAAAATTCACGATGAGACAACGGTGAAAATTACAAAACAAGGGGATCGGTTGGAATTTTTGCCTGAAGATTAAGTTTGGAGAAATTTACGCTATAAAGGGGCGGTGATAATCCTATTATGTGATAAAACACCGCTCTTTGAGGCGTGCTGATTTAGAAAAATTCACGATGAGACAGCGGTATTTTATTGCAAAGCAAAGGGAGTGGTTGGTGTTTTTGCATGTTAAATGAGCGTTCTCGAATATCGTAGGATTCTTTTACTTCTGATTGTCGTGAAAACTATTTTCTTGCAATGTTATAAGTGAAGTCACAAGCGGGATTGCTTTATTGCTTTGTGCGTAAAAGCGTTAAAGAGAAGTGCCGTTTATCCGCCGTAAAACATTGCTCTTTGAAGGGGGGTGTGGGGGATTTTAGACGAAGATATTTTGACGATGGGTTGGAGTTTTGCTGTTTAAGCAAAAGGTGGAGGATGCGTAAAATGCACGGCTCTCTCATTTTTTCGGTGACGTGCGTTTTTCTGCTTTAAAATTTTGCTAAAAGTTTTTTAAAACTGTTTGATTGATCACAACTCTATATCGGTGGCTAATAGATGATGGAACATAATTATCTTCACGATCAAGTTTGCTACTTTGCGGTTTTTTAATCAAGAAAAAGACTTGAAAAAACAAGCTCCCTAACCTGTTTTTGGTTAAAATTTTCGCTATTCGTTGTTATAAAAGCAAGTTTAAGTGAAGGTGTATATTAAAGATATCATCTATATCTTACTTTTAGTTTGTTATTTATCAATAAACTATAATATGGTAAATATTAAGTAAAACAAAAAGATAATGAACTTTTTTCAAGAAGTTTAATAAAAACTGTATTGGATTAATAAAAACTGTATTGGAATTTATTGATAAAGAGGATCATTTGAAATTTAAGCGGGGGGTATAATCTCATGAAATTAGCCACAAACAAGGAATTAATTAACAGCTGGTTTGCAGAGGGAGTGAAGAGTTACAATTGGCGTATTCCTGAAGGCTTAAAGGATTTCTATGAGGATAGGAAAGATTCGTTAATAAGTGATGCTGAGCTTCAACAGAAAATTTTGGACTCTTTAATACAGCGTATGTCGTTAACACCGGATGATTCCAATCCATTAAAGATGTTTCTTGAACAAGGCTTTTCTTTTAGGGAGGAGCAAGGGGAGAGAGTTTTTGATACTATTAGAGGTGAGCATTCGATATCTGTTAAAAGTGGAGAAAGCGTTGATCAATTTAAAGTGAATGATCCAGAAATTGAAGCATCATCTATACCGGACAAACGAGAAAATACCCATACATTTACGATGACGTGTGATCGAAGAGAGCGTGCTTTTAGAGAAGAGTGTGGGCTGGACAATCTTTTAGAAGAGATCAGATCGTTTGTCCGAGAGCAGGATAATGTTGAGAGTTACAATTGGTTAGAAAAGCTTATTGATCGTGCATTAAACAGTGAAGTTGCACCGTTACAAGAAACACAAGAAATCTACATTCCAGACATTCGTGATCTTCGTTTAGATGAAAAATCATATGAGCTCGCTATAAAAATCATTCGACAAGCAGTCAACTGTCTTGGGGTTCCCTCACGTTTGTACAATGCTTGTTATTTTCAAAAAGCTTGTTCTTTGCGTGATCTTGTATTCATTTTTGGCAGCAATGCTCTAGTTCTTGACGAAGTCATGAATATGTCGACAGTTTATGGCGCTAAAAATAACCTTTTAAAAGTGAAAGATTTTGGTGAGAAAAATAGCGATGTTATTGGTCTTGCCATGTCAAAAAAAGCGATATCTATCGATGACTTAGAAAGAAGATTGGATAGCGAGTTTGATCCAAGCAATTTGCGCACGAATATCTTGTTTCATATTTCGCAATCGTCATTATTTCGTCCGTTTGAAACAATGATTGTCTTTAAAGCAGGGACTGATGATCAGATTGAAAAAACAATAAAAAGGTACGAAGGCGCCAATGACATAAAGTTAAAAGAAGAAGCAGAGAAAGAAGCTTTAAAAAGAGTAAAAGTGCTATAAAAAAGATTAATAGAGGCATTCAAAAGTCATTGGAAAATTATAAGTGACAACAAAAATGCAGCTGATTATCCTATCTGCCGTAAAACACTGCTCTTTGAGGGGGTGTGGGGTGCTAGAATATTTGAGGGCAGGGCTTGAGTTATTGAGCCTGATGAAGTGCTGTTGTTTGAGGGGAAGCTGGTTTGAATTCGACTTAAGGGGGGATATGAATGGAATAATGTTGATCGTTGCGCTGTTGCTTAATCAGAAATCAACCACAAGATTGCTTTTTGTTTTTTTGCTTTGAGCTCTCTAAAGTTTTTTAAAAGTGCGTGTTCTTTTTCGTTATAGGTGCATTGATCTTGGTGTAAGAGAGTTTCTTTTGTTGAAAGATCTTCTTTTGTCGCAATGTCTGCATAAAAAAAGCTCATGGGAACCTCTAGTTTTTGGGCGATTTCGAGCAAACATTTTGCGCTTACACGATTGAAGCCTTTTTCATATTTTTGGATTTGTTGGAAACTGACGCCTAAATGGCTCCCTAATTCTTTTTGGGAAAGCCCTATTGCAATGCGTCTATGACGGATTCTTTTGCTTAATCAGACATGTCGATAAAATGTGGATTTTTAGTTGGCACTTCAAGCCCCCCTCCGGTTGCGAGCGCCCTCGCATTGGTATTCCGGGAGTTAAAAACACTGACTTGACTCAGCTTTTTGCTTTTAGTGCTAGAGCGCACCTGGACATAGCAAAATCTCCCGGAATTCCGGGATACCCGCAAAGCGGGATAAATTTATGTGTCAAGTCTTCGGGTTTTTAATCCCTATTGATCGTTGCGTATACGACCAAAATTACACTTTAAGTAATAAAGTAGTTTCAGAAAATTGGCAAGAGAAATGAAAACATTTGGAAAATGAAAATATTTTTTTTATCTCAAGAATTCCCCTGTTATGCTGTGAAAAAATGTTTTTTGAGGTTGATATCAGGCATATCAATTTCCACATTTAGGTATTTTTGTGCGCGTGTGTGTTGAATATTTGAGGGCAGGGCTTGAGTTATTGAGCCTGATGAAGTGCTGTTGTTTGAGGGGTCGTGATCTGAATCTTATATGTTAGGGGGATTAACGAATAATGTTGATCGTTGCGCTGTTGCTTAATCAGAAATCAACCACAAGATTGCTTTTTGTTTTTTAGATTTGAGCTCTCTAAAGTTTTTCAAAAGTGCGTGTTCTTTTTCGTTATAGGTGCATTGATCGAGGTGTAAGAGAGTTTCTTTTGTTGAAAGATCTTCTTTTGTGGCAAGGTCTGCATAAAAAAAGTTCACGGGGACATCTAGTTTTTGGGCGATTTCCAGTAAACATTTGGCACTTACACGATTGAAGCCTTTTTCATATTTTTGGATTTGTTGGAAACTGACGCCTAAATGGCTCCCTAATTCCTTTTGGGAAAGCCCCATTGAAATGCGTCTATGACGGATTCTTTTGCCTATCAAAATGTCGATAAAATGTGGATTTTTAGTTGGCACTTCAAGCCCCCCTCCGGTTGCGAGCGCCCTCGCATTGGTATTCCGGGAGCCTGAAAGCACTGACCTCGAATCAGCATTTTGCTTTTAGTGCTGAGAAGCACCTGGACATAGCAAAATCTCCCGGAATCCCGGGACACCCACAAAAGTGGGTTCATTCTTATGTATCGAGGTTTCGGGCTTTCAGTTCCCTATTGATCGTCGCGTATACGACCAAACTCACCCTTTAAGTAATAAAGTAGTTTCAGAAAATTGGCAAGAAAAATCAAGAATTTTTCTATTCTATTATGCTGTAGAACACTGCTCTTTTAGGGGGGAGTGAAGAGCTGGAATATTTGAGGGCAGGGCTTGATTTATTGAGCCTGATGAAGTGCTGTCGTTTGAGGAGAGGTGTCTGAAGACTGTGGGGAGGGGATTGGCTGGGCAAAAAGTTGGGTTCGTTTACAGACTATTGTTTACAGAGCAGCACGGGGTGGTGGTTTGGAAGTTTCGTTTGGCTTCGTTCTATGAAGATGTAAAAGCGTAAAAATGTGAATCTGTAAAAGTGAAGCGAAAAACTTATGGATTGATGTATTGTGCGTGTTTTTGATCATGGCGTGGAGTGGTGACAGGATGGGGGGGAAGTGCCTTCGTGAATGGAGCGGGGAAGTTTAGAGGAAGAGTGCTGTTAAGTTGTTAAGTGTGTGACGGGAGAGAAAAAGGGGGAATGGAGGATGAAGAGAGTGCGTATGGATAGGAGGAGAGTGTGGATAAGAGGGGGTGGTGCGAAGGGGTGAAGGATGGCGGTTTAAGGAGAGTGGGCTTGATTTATTGAGCCTGAGAAGTGCTGTCTTTTGAGGGGCGGTTGGGTGTAAGCTTTGTTCTGTGGGGAAAGCTGCTTTTTGAAGTGGGATTGTAGACCAGTGCTGGTTGGGAATTTTCATTTTTTGAGACGTGGGCTGGAAGTCAGTGTACTAATATAGCAGATTTTGATCTCATAATTTTTACATTCTTTCTTTTTTAAAGCAAATAAGAAAGAAAAATTACTATATTACTTGATATTGGTCTAAATGCTTATATCAAGAGAAGTATTTCTTTAAAAGTTTTCACTTAACTTACTAAGCGATTTGTTAGAGTAAACAACTCTTTTGAAGTTCATATCACCAATTGTATTGAAGGGAGTGCAACTTTAACTGTAGAAAAGTTTAATATCGGATGGTTGATATGAATTTATTTTTAAAAAAGAGTCCTTTAGCTCTTTTTTCCTCTCTCTTTATTTCTAAAGTTGGTGATTATGCTTATGAAGTTGTTTTTGTTTTACTGGTCTTAGAATTAACAGATAACATCTTTTTTACAGGTCTTGTGTATTTTTTTCGATTTATCCCTTTTCTCTTTTTTGGCCCTATAGGAGGTTGGTTAGCGGATAATTTTTCTTTGAAGAAAAATATGATCTTAAGTGAATTTGTTAGATTATTAGCCTCATTATTCGTTTTTATAACCACTATAACAGGGACTGCAAATATTATTGTGCTTATTTTAGCAGCAATATGTACAACGATAGGAAGAAGTATTTTCCAACCAAGTTTTCAAGCTGCTATTCCTAGGATGTTTTCAGCAAAGGATCTGACAAAGGCAAATAGCATTGCACAAATTATAGAGGAAACTGCATCCGTTATGGGTCCTTTGGTTTGTTCCCTACTGCTTTTTTTAGCAAATAAATCGGCAGTACTCATTTTTGATTTTTTTACCTATTTTATATCTATTATCGTGTTGTTTAATCTCATGAATTTAAATTCAAATGAGAATAAACCATTCAATTTTATAAAAATTTATCGAGAAACAACTTCCTATCTTAAATATATTTTTAAAGAAAATAATAATTTATTTATTACGCTTGTTGGCTCGTCGTTTGCTATTCTCTTTACTGGTGCAATTTTAAGATTTTTAATTCCAGCTTTTGTTCTCTCTATAGGGGGAGAAGAAAGCCTTGTTAGTTATATTTTTTCTCTTATGGCTGTTGGAACTATTGTTGGTGGTTTGTTATATAGTAAAATTATATTCAAGATTACATCGTTGAAGCTCATGGTATTTTGGCTTCTTTATGGAGGTATTCTGTTTGTTATGCCTTTAGCAGCAGAACTTTATTTAAAATTCCTTCTCGTGTTAGCATTTGTTTTAGGATTTATTGGTGCCTTTGTGGATATTGGTTTAGTCTCAGCTGTTCAATTATACTCTCGTCGTGAAGATTTTGGTAAGAGTTTTGGAACCTTTTCAACTTTAGCAAACTCTGCGGAAGCAGTGTCTGGCTTTATTGCTGGACTTTTTGCACTCGTGGGAGTGTTAAGCTCCTTTTTAGCTATGTCTACATTAATTATTTCCACGGGAATGATTGGCGTTGTAAAAATTAAGAAAAATAAAGAGTTAACATCTCTTAACACGACAGTCGATGACGACCATTGATATATTTAATATCTCCATGCCGTTTCTTTTTTCTAAGACGGTTCGTTAATTATCCTGTTCATGATGTAGAAACATCGCTCTTTGAGGGGCGAGTGAAGAGCTAGAATATTCAGGATAGGACTTGATTTGTTGAGCCTGATGAAGTGCTGTCGTTTGAGGAGGGATGTCTGAAGACTGTGGGGAGGTGATTGCCTGGGCAAAAAGCTGGGTTCATTTACAGACCAGTGTTTATAGAGCAGTGTGGGGTGGTAAACCTTTCCTTTAGCTTTGTTCTGTGAAGATGTAAAAGCGTAAAAATGTGAATCCGTAAAAGTGAAGCGAAGGATTTGTGGATTGATGTATTGTGCGTGTTTTTCGTCACTTTGGGCTTTTGTCTGGCGTGGAATGTGGTGAGATAAATGGGGGGAGAGTTTTCGTGAATGGAGGGGGACGCTTGGGAGGAAGAGGGGTGTTAAGTTGTTAAGTGTATAATGGGGGGAAAAAAGGGGGAATAGAAGATGAAGAGAGTGCGCATGGATAGGTTAGGAGAGTGTGGATAAGAGGTGGTGGTGCGAAGGGATGAAGGATGATGTGTGGAGGGGTAGATATCCCCCTTGGGATGGAGAAAAAATGAAAAGGGGTGGGGATAAGCTTGCCAGTGGAATTTAAGTTGTGAAGTGTTTTGTTTTTATCAAATTGTCGCGTGGGATTTGGGAAATTTCATTCGTTGTTTTAGGGTAGACCTTCATAATTGTTTCAAAAAACACATAAAATAGCTAATGATGAGCGTAAATGAAAAACCAAAAGAAACAATATCGGTACAAATTGGTAGATAGTAGGGAAGTCGGGATCTAAATGGCTCGTAAAAGCCTAAGTGTTCAAACAATAATTACTCTTCGATCACGTGATAATTTCAATGTTATGGGGATAAAAAATATCATTTTTATTGCTTGGAAAGTCATCCAATGTTTGTGCTGCTTTAATGATAAATCTGTCTTAAATAATATGTAATACAGAAAATCATGAAAATAAGTATAAATATATTATATGTATACTACATTCTTTGCATATGTTTTGTGTACTTTTAATATATATTTTTTATGTTAAGCGTAAGCTTTGAGTACTATGAGAGATGATGGTCGTTTTTTTAACAAGTGAGAAAGTGATTAACTAACGCTTGATTGTAAAGAAATATGTTGTTAAGGCTATTCTTAGAAAGGATGCTCTTATTTCTGGTGTAGGAGCTTCTCAAAAAGGAATACAATTTATAGGGGGGCTCTCGATGTCTAAATATTTATTTCCGTTGCCTCTTGTCTTGGTGGCTGGTTGTGCATCTATGGGTAATTATTCATCAAGTTATGTCAGTCCAAATATTACGAAAGATGATGTAAAATTAATTGCTAACGATTTTGTTCGTAATCTTAAAAAACCTTTACCGCCCGCTACAACAACACTTATTGTGAAAAAAAATAAAACAGAAGACAACTTTACTCCTGTATTTATTGATCTCTTGCGACGGAATGGATATAACGTGATCTATACAGATCAACCAAACAAACAGCAAAATGGTGTAATCTTGACTTATCAAATAACACCAATAAATACAGGTATCCTGTCTATGGTTTCTTATGATGGGGTTGGAGTAACGCGTTATTATGTCCGTACTTATAATAGATGAAACCCCTTTGCCGGTTTGTCTCAAAGAAGTAGATAATGAAGAAATGTGTTTCAGGGGAAATGTTGGGATTGAATTAATCAATAAAAATTTACAGATGTGAAAATTATATATTCAGCTGACAATTACCAGTCGTCTCGGTTACAATTTCAGTATTGTAATGAAAAGAGATATCGTTTTATCTGTTCGCAATTCTTCATGTTCTGTCTCAGTTATATAGCGCTTTTATCATTTCTGTCTTATAGAAAATTACTTTCTGTTCTACGGTTCTATATGCCAATTTAATAGTCAGATCTAAACAATCAAATTCATATGAACTCTTTACGGAAATCTGTTGTTTGAGATTGTTGAAAGGTGTTTTGTTTTTATCAAATTGTCGCGTGGTGGTTTGGGAGTTTCGTTTGGCTGTGTTCTGTGAAGATGTAAAAGCGTAAAAATGTGAATCTGTAAAAGTGAAGCGAAAAACTTATGGATTGATGTATTGTGCGTGTTTTTGGTCATGGTATAATGATAAATCCATTGAGCACTCCTATCTTTACGCTTGTGAAGAAGCAAGCCGGTATCATCATTATATTTGCTAGCTCGTGGGTATTGGCTACAGCCCTTGGCACTTGAGACGGTTCATAAGAGCTATTTTTATTCCTTTCTTAATCGTTTTTTTATCCACACGGGCTCTCCTCTCTTTTGACGTGGAAGCGAATGATTTTGATTGATTCAACATGGGAGAGATTTGAAATGAGAGAATCTTACGATGTTTGGAACTCTCAATCAATATCAATGACGATAAATTATCATTATAAATCAATATATTGTCATGGTATGGAGTGGTGTAGGAAGGGACGAGGCGAAGAGTTATGCAAACTGGAGGGGAAATGAAGAGTGCTGTTCGTGCGTTGGTTGGAGAGGAGAGTTTTGGAATAGCTGTGAACAGATGGAAAGGGGGATGTGTAAAGAGATGTGAAGAGAGAAAAATCGTGGTTGGCTTTTATATTCTATGCGGAATTTAACAATTATATTTGCGTCTATATTTGTATGGGGGATATCCGTGAAATGGGTGTGAGAAGCATTGAGAAATGTTTTCTTTAATAAGTGGGTGAATGAGCAATACAATGAAATCCTATTTAGGGGGAAGCCTATTTAGGGGGAAGGCTATTTAGAGGGGAAATCCTATTTAGAGGGGGAAGCCCATTTAGAGGGATGCCTATTTAGAGGGATGCCTATTTAGAGGGATGCCTATTTAGGAAAAATCCTATTTTAGCTCTTATTGTTTTAGACATTGTGTTTTGTATGAGGGGCATTTTGCAGGAAAGGTGTTTTGAGGGATGTGGCTCCCTTAAAGAAAAACACAAAAATATCAAAAGAAAAATATAAAAACTTGACAAGGTAAATGTAAAAAGGTATCATAATGATACAATCGGAATTGTGCGTTTAAATCAGAAGAGATCTCTTGATAAGATTCTGTGAGAGGGGTGGGGATGTTTTTCCAAGGTTTTGGTGTTTTTATCCTATTTTGAAGTTTGTTATCCTATGATGCCGTAAACCGGTGCCGTAAACCGTTTTTTGAGATGTGGTGATATCAGACGGGCAAGGCTTTAGGCAGAGGGGGATATTGGCGAGGGATGTCGGTAGGTGCGCTTTTGTCTAATCAGAAATCAACCACAAAACTGCTTTTTGTTTTTTCGGCTGGAGTTCTCTAAAGTTTTTCAAAAGGGCGTGTTCTTTTTCGCTGGTGGTGTCTTGACCATGGTGTGAGAGATTTTCCTTTGTGGGAATATCTTCTTCTGCAAAAATATCAGTATAAAAAAAGGTAATAGGAACTGCTAGTTTTTTAGCAATTTCGAGCAAACATCCTGCGCTTACACGATTGGAGCCTTTTTCGTATTTCTGGATTTGTTGGAAACTGACACCTAAATGGCTTCCTAATTCCTTTTGAGAAAGCCCCATTGAAATGCGTCTGTGACGGATTCTTTTACCGATCAAAATGTCATTAAAATGTGGATTTTTAGTTGGCACTTCAAGCCCCCTCCGGTTGCGAGCGCCCTCGCATTGGTATTCCGGGAGTCTAAAAGTACTGAACTCGAATCAGTTTTTTTGCTTTTAGTGCTGGGAAGCACCTGGACATAGCAAAAACTCCCGGAATTCCGGGATATCCGCAAAGCGGGACAAATTCATGTACGAGTTTTCGGGCTTTTAGCTCCCTATTTGACCGTTGCGTGGACGATCAAAAACACAAGCTCATCAATAAAGTAGTTTCAGAAGATTGGCAAGAAAAATCAAAATAATTTCAAAGACTATAAGATTGGGTACTTTTTAAAAAAGAGCGAAATCTGGATTTTTAGTTGGCACTTAAAGCCCCCCGCTGGGGGCGAGCGCCCTCGCATTGGTATTCCGGGAGGTTGAAAATACTGAACTCGAATCAGCTTTTTTGCTTTTAGTGCTGGGAAGCACTTGGACATAGCAAAAACTCCCGGAATTCCGGGATATCCGCAAAGCGGGATAAATTCATGTACGAGTTTTCGGGTCTTCAACTCCCTATTTGACCGTTGCGTGGACGATCAAAAACACAAGCTCATCAATAAAGTAGTTTCAGAAGATTGGCAAGAAAATTAAAATATTTGCTATACGGTTATAGTGTAAAATAGGGATGTTTGGGGGCGGTAATCTGATGTTAGTAGGGGAATTTACTGGGTAAGAGGTTGGATTATAGTTTAAAACCGGTGCGGGGTGGAAGCTTTATCCTGCAGAGGAAAATTTGCTTTTTGAAGTCGAGTTGTAGATTTGAGCTTATCTGGCGTGTTTGATGAAACAGCCTTCTTTGAAGTGTGGGATAGCCATATGAAATAATTAGCAGGGGAATCTGATAGACGAGAAATCAGATTGTTGACAGACCCGTGTTTACAGAACGGTGCGGAGTAGTGATGTGAGCGTTTCATTTGGCTGCGTTCTGTAATGATGTAAAAGCGTAAAAATGTGAATCTGTAAAAAAGAGCAGAGGCTTTGTGCTTTGTGCGTGTTTTTTTATCTTTTTGGGTGTGTTCCATTTTTTTAATTGTTGGTTGCGTTAGAGGTTTCCTTGCTGATTTTTATGTCATTTTTTGTGCTTGAGGTTTTGGTTTCTCTTTAGTTGGAAGGAACATGATGATGGTAGATGAACATTGTCTTCCCTTACGTCGAAGAGGGCGGAAAAAAGGGGCTTTAAATAAAACAACAAAGCGATTTAATGAAGCTCTTCTGATAGCGGCGGAGCAGGCTGGATATCACTATGGTGAAGATGGGCTGGTGTCTTATCTTCAGTATCATGCTCTCAATAATCCCGTACCGTTTTTTTCGCTGCTGGCAAAAGTGTTGCCTCTTCAGGGGACTGGAGAAGGGCAGGTTAAAACAGTTTCGCGTATTGAGATTGTACCAGTGAATGCAAAAAATAGCGAACCGGAGAAGCGTGATTTTTCAGCAACGGAGGCTTGAAGCTACGAGAAAATGTTGGGTTGGGCACATGATGTTTAAGGGATATTGTCTTTGAACGGGGATGCTAGATGTTTGTCTGAAAGCTTATGATTGAAATTGCGGTGAGGGGCGTGTGCTTTAGGCGTGTGAGCTGTGAAGTTGTTAAGCTTTGGTGGGGGAAGCATGAGGACGTGGACTGGAGGAGACTTCGGTGCATATGGTGTTTTTTGGGGGTACATGGCGTCTGGGGTGGTCTGTTTGAAGGGGGGCCGGCAAGATGCTTTTATGGCGATGCGTGAGGGGCGTGTGCTGAAGAGGTGATACTCGAGAGGTACGATGCTTAGAGGGCGTGATGTTATCTACTGTTTTGGATTTTTTGTAAAGGTTTGGTCTTTTCTCGTTATTGAAGGTGTGGAGATATCAAAAACAGTTTTGCGTATCGAGATTGTACCAGTGAATGTAAAAAAATAGTGAACCGGAGAAGTGTGATACCTCGATAACTGAGGCTTGTGATATTGAAAAATGTTAGGCTGAGGTGGGTGATGTGGGGTGATGTCTTGCAAGGGGGCTGCTTTGGTGATTGCCTATCTTGAGGGGATTGAAGCGGAGGCTATCGTGCTTGTGGGCGCTCGTGATATTGGGAAGGGGCTTTGGTGAATGATGCCGTAAGGGCCCGTGTGCTGGAGGGAATTTGGTGCAGGGTATTTGTGTGGTGGATATGGAACAGTGTTTTGATGGGTGAGGGGCATGAAACTTGAGAGAAGTGTTATGCTTGCGTGATGCATGTGATTTGGTGGGGGTATCTTGGGGGATAGACAAGTGTGAGGATTGGTGATGCTTGAGAGGCATGATATTGGAGGATGTTGGGCTTTGGACATGCCTGAGAGCCATGTGCTTAGGCCATGATTTGGTTGGGGGATACCGTGCTTGTGGTTGGGGGATGACAGGTGCGGTGTTTGAGGGGGTGGGGCTTTTGTGCCTTGGGGGCTTGGGGCGCATAGGTGGGGGTCAAGGGGATCTCATGTAAAAAAGTGAAATTTATTGCGTATTAGGATGAAGAGAAGATAAAGCGCTGCTTTTGAGAAGGGTGTTTTTCGTTTAATTGCTCTTTTCCTTCAATTACTCTGGGATCATTAAACTTGGGATAAGCAAAAGGGTGAAGCGCAATTATTGCTAAAGTATGAAAATTTATAATGAAAATTGTGCAGAAAATTTCTCAAAAAATGGGGCAGAAAACGGCTCAAGTAGCTCTTATTCCAAAGCTTATTCCTGTTTTTACTGGAAAAGCAGATGTGCGAGCTGCTTGGGGAGGACGGGGCTCTGGAAAAACACGTTCTTTTGCTTTGATGTCGGCTGTTGTGGGATATCGCCATGGAATGGCTGGAGAACGCGGGATTATTCTTTGTGCAAGGCAATTTCAAAATTCTCTCAATGACAGTTCTTTGGAAGAAATTAAACGCGCTATCGAATCTTATCCTTTTTTACAAGGCTATTATGACATTGGTGATAAATATATTAAATCAAAAGATGGACGGATTGTCTATGTGTTTGCCGGTCTTGATCGAAATATCGCAAGTATTAAATCAATGGGGCGCGTTTTCCTTTGCTGGGTCGATGAAGCAGAGCCGGTGACTGAGACTGCTTGGCAAACACTTATTCCAACTTTGCGCGAAGAAGGAAAAGATTGGAATGCAGAATTATGGGTCACATGGAACCCGTGCCATGAAAATGCACCCGTGGAAAAACGTTTCCGAAATGTCGATAATCCTCATATCAAAGGGGCAGAAATTAATTGGCGTGATAATCCGCAATTTCCTGAAAAACTCAATCGTGATCGTATGGACGATTTGCAGCAAAGACCAGAGCAGTATAACCATATTTGGGAAGGCGAATATCTCCAAGCTGTCCAAGGGGCTTATTATCAGAAATGTCTTCTCGAAGCCGAAATGGAAGGGCGGATTACCACCGTTCCACGTGATCCTTTGATCCAGACGAGAATCTTTTGGGATATCGGTGGAACAGGAGCAAAGGCCGATGCTACCGCATTGTGGGTCGCACAATTTGTTGGACGGGAAATTCGAGTGCTCGATTATTATGAAGCCCAAGGACAGCCTCTCTCAGAGCATGTGGGCTGGGTCTTTCAAAGGGGATATGAAAAGGCTCTCATGGTTTTGCCCCATGATGGCGCAACAAAAGATCGTGTCTATAATGTGAGTTTTGAAAGTGCACTTCAACAAGCCGGTTTTCAAACCAAAGTGATTCCTAATCAAGGAACAGGCGCTGTGAAAATGCGTATCGAAGCCGTAAGGCGATTGTTTCCTGCACTATGGTTTAATCGTGAAACGACATGTGCAGGCAGAAAAGCACTCGCTTGGTATCATGAAAAGCGCGACGAACAGCGCAATATCGGACTGGGGGCTGAACATGATTGGGCTAGCCATGGGGCCGATGCCTTTGGACTGATGTGTGTGGCTTATGAACAACCAAATACCAGACCGCGAAAAAATACTTATCGCTCGTTTCACCATTCTCAAACTTCATGGATGGCTTTTTAATGAATATTTCTACAGATTCTTCTTTTGATCAAATCGAAACGCTTGAAAATCAAGCACTCTTTAAAAAACTCGTGGGGTGGTATCAGGATGATATTGCTCATGTCGAAAAATGGCGAAAAAATGCCCAAGAAGATTACGATTTTTATAATGGACGGCAATGGAATGAGCAAGACCTTGCTGTTTTGAACGAACAAAACAGACCGGTCATGACTTTTAACCGTATTGCGCCTTTAATTAATGCCGTGATTGGGGCTGAGCGCAATAATAAAAGACAAGTTCAATTTATTCCACGACAAGAAGGAGCAGCCTTTGCGAACCAGATTCTGACAGGAGCGGCTGAGTGGTTTCGTGATGAAGCCGATGGGGAATACGAAGATTCCGATGCCTTTCAAGATGCAATTATTTGCGGAATGGGGTGGACAGATACACGCCTTGATTATGAAGAAGATCCGCAAGGAAAACCAATCATTTCACGCTTAGACCCTATGAAAATGGTGTGGGATGCAAGTGCTGTTAAGCCTAATCTTATTGACGCACAACGTTTATGGTATATTGATGAAAAACCTCTTGCTGTGGCTCAGGAAATGTTTCCCAATGTTCATTGGAGTGATCTTCATGCTGATTGGGTTAAACATCAGAGTTTTTTACATTCAACCAGCAATGGGATGACACAAAGTTATCAAGCTGAGAGGGGATATCAGGAAGACTGGGAAGAGGGAGGCACCTATCAACGTCCTAAAATGGTGACATTGGTAGAATGTCGCTGGTTTGAACGCGAGGTGATTTATAAAGTTCTCGAGCCTCAAAGTGGAAAGTTTATCGATTATTCAGAGCAGGATTTCCAAAATTTAAGCAAAACCTTTCCTCATGTTCAAGCAACAAGGTTGAACAGAAAAATTGTCAAACGGGCATTTTTGGGCAGAAAGCTGCTCGAAGCGCCTGATAAGCCCTTGGTCCCACACAATCAATTGGGATGGGAATGTATTACCGGTACTTTTGATAAGTTAAGCCGGCATTTTTATGGACTTGTTAAACCAACAAAAGATCCCCAAAGGTGGGCAAACAAATATTTTAGTCAAGTGATGCATTTGCTCAATAGCCAATCAAAAGGCGGAATTATGGCAGAACGCGATGCTTTTGATGATGATCGACAAGCCCTCGAGAGTTGGGCTAGAGCCGATAGCATTACTTGGTTGAAAAGTGGTGCTGTGTCTGGGGGAAGAATTCAGCCTAAACCCGTGGCTCAGTTTCCGCAAGGGTTTTTCCAATTGTTTAATGAAGCAAAGAGCGCACTTGAACAGGTGACGGGGTTGTCTTCTGAATTTATTGGGACAAGAGCTGTCAATCAGCCTGGCGTTCTTGAACAACAACGGCGACAATCGTCACTTAATCTTTTGGCTTCCTTTTTTGATGGGTTGCGTCGATATCGGCAACGACAGGGGAAAATTATTCTCTATCTTATTCAAAATTATCTGTCCGATGGGCGGCTGGTCCGTATTGCTGGTGATGAAAATGCCCAGTATGTTCCACTGACACGCGAAATGGTGACAAGTTTGGAATATGATATTGTCGTGGATGATGCGCCAACAAGTCTTAATGAAAAAGAGCGTACTTTTGCACTGATTATGCAACTGCTTCCTTTGATGCAAAATTTTGCAACGCCTGAGATTATGCTTGATCTCTTACGCTATTCACCTTTACCAGCCTCACTCATTCATAAAATTGCGATAAAGGCGCAAAATTCTCTTCAAGAAGAGCAAAATGCCTCAGCGCAGATGGGGGGTAATGTGGGAACAGAGCAGATAATGCAGATGTTGCAGACAGTAAAGGCTCAACAATAGAATGCTTTATGGTGTGCTCGTTCAGATGAATTTCATCTATCAGAAGTTGCTTATCTAAACAATTTCCATAGTTACCCATGTTGCTGATGTCGTGCAATGTCGCCTCTTTTTATCTCAGAAGAGCTGTTTTATTGGACAGTGTGTATTGGGGAAAATGTTCGATAGAGTCTTATCGTTATGGTGGGGGAGCCATGTGGGGTGGGAATGTTGGAGCCAAAATTATGGGTAAGCATTAAGGGGATAAATGCTCTCAGGCTGTTTTATCTGAAAAATTTAATTTTATTGTTTAAAAAAAAGAGAAGGCTAACGTCATGGATCAAGAACACTTAACGCCGGCAGAACAAAACCAATTGAAACAGGATTTTCTGGTCTCAACACAAGAGGGAGAAAATGGTGAAATTGGAAGAGAAGAAAAAACTCTTGAAGATAATTTCCAAGGGCAAACGCATCAACAACAGTATTCTTCGCAAAAGGCTGGAAAAGAGGTTCAAGGGGGAGAAGATGGTCCGCCAGATCCGCAAAAAGACTTTATGGGCTATATGCAATGGTTGGGAAAAACACTCCAAAAACAAGGACTTGTTAATGAAAAACAACAACCTTCTCTGGCTCGCGAAGCAGAACAGTTGCATGCATTCTATCAGCAGTCTGTTGCAAGTGTTAAACAAAAACATCATGATTTTGATCAAGCAGCTGATTTTATTTATGAAACGCGGGCTAAACAGTTGGCAGCTTGTGCTTCGCTCTATCCTGAGATGGCAGATCCCAAAAATATTGATGCGTTGATTGGTGATGAGTTGAAACAGATCTTGCGCGATTGTGCGAAAAAAAATCAAAATCCGGCTGAAGTGATTTACTCTATTGCACAAAAAATTGGCTACACAAATGTTCCCAATAACATGGATGAAAATTTACAGGAAAGACACAATTCTGCACGTACACTTGCTGCTTATAACGGCTTGACGCCAAATGGGCCGATTTCTTTGGAGATGCTTGATAAAATGTCAGAAGCAGAGTTTAGCGCTTGGGTTTCTGATCCTAAAAATAAAGTCTCTTTTAATCGTTTAATGGGGGGAAGAGAATTTTAAAAACAAGAATGCGGGGGGGCGGGAACGTGGAGAGGCTTTTGGCGGAGGGGGAAGAAGGGGATTTCTCAAAGCACGGATCTGGTGAGGAGAGCTCTTATAAGGGGGAGGCAGAAGCTAACAGAAATTAGATAAAACACACGAACAACCTATTCACCATTTGAAATGAAATGTGGTGTTTTAACAACCGGCGCTTTGCCGGGTTTTTTATGTCAATAAAACTTTTAGAGGATAAAATGACTGTAACTTATATCGGACTTAATGACCCAATGGCAGTGCGCACATGGTCTAAATTACTAAACCAAGAAGTCTCAAAAGCAATTCCGATTGCACCGTTGATTGGAAATGATTCAAACAGTATCGTACAATTAAAGGATGAAACCACGAAAGCAAGTGGGGATGCCATTAGCTTTAATTTGCGTGTGCAGTTGCTAGGCGATGGGGTGAGTGAAGGGCAGACATTGGAAGGCAATGAAGAAGCTTTACAGTTTCTCAATGATCGCTTGGCAATAAATGAACTCGTTCATGCCGTGCGTGTCAAAAATGAGGGAACGATTGATCAACAACGAATTCTCCATGATTTGCGTACCGAGGCAAAAAATGGTTTGGTTGATTGGTATGCCGATCGTTTGAGTATGATGTTCTTCATTCAAGTGTGTGGATATACTGCAAAAGCTATTAACTTTGAGGGACGTACGATTACTCTTAAACCTGTCCATTATGGTTTTAATGCACCAACCGCGCCAACCGATAAACGCATCGTGCGCCCTAATGGAAAAACAAAAGATGAAGATTTAAAATCAAACGATGTTTTTGATCTCAGCCTCATTGATAAAGCTGTTGAAAGGGCTAAATTGGCAAATCCAAAAATTAGACCCGTGCGGATTGATGGGGAAAATGTCTATGTGCTTTATCTTCATCCAACCCAAGTGACGCAGTTGCGAACCAATACAGATGCGGGGCAATGGCTCGACATTACCAAGGCAATCTATAGTGGAAGTCGTATCAAAAATCCGCTCTATGATGGATCTTTGGGCATGTATAATGGTGTGGTTTTGCGCGAAGCTGAACATATTACCGAAGGAGTCGAATCTGGGACGGCAAATAAAGCTGTACCAAATGTGCGTCGTGCTGTTCTACTTGGTGCGCAGAGTGCTGTGATTGCTTTTGGTAAAGATCGAGGGGCGACACGCTATAAATTGGTGGAAGAACTCTTCGACTATGAAAGAGAATTCGGGGTCGCGGCAAAAACCATTATTGGTATGAAAAAAACTTGCTTTACCTTGCCAGGAAGTACGCAAGGGGCTCAGGACTTTGGCACTATCGTCATTCCAACTTATGGAGCACCTGCTTAAAGCGAATGTTTGCGAACTTCCCCCAACAAGAGGGATCTGTTGGGGGAAAAATTTAAAATGCTTCCAGAAAAAGGACAGGCTTATGACCACTTTATCCACTGATCCCAAAAATCTAAACCTTACACATTCAGACCATTCTAAAACTTTTGCTTATATGGTCGCGCTTATTCAAGATGAAATTGACGATACAACAGCGGAATATTCTCTGCAAATTCAAGATTCAATTTTTACGGCTTTGCGTTTGTGTGAATGTGAACCCTTTTTCTTTAATGAAAAAAGAAAAAGGACGTTTAAAACACAAAGTGGTAAAACATGGTATGGGCAAGAAGAGGGAGTTTTTATTGGATCAGAAAAGAGTTTGGAGGGCGTCTTTTTAGCAACAAAGAATGCAACACCAACAAAGTTGTTCTTTAAGCCCTTGGAAGTGTTGCATCAACAATATGGTATGCATCCTGCGCTAGGAACGCCATTCTTTTATACGTGCCTTGATCAAAAAATAGGATTCTTTCCAACACCAGAACATGTGGAAACTGTACAGCTTTCTTATGCTCCTGTTCATTTTGCCGATGAACAGCTGAAAGAAAGCGATAATCCTTGGTTGATTTATGCTTTTGATCTTATTAAAGCACGGGCAAAATATGAACTTTATAAAAATATTCTTAAAGATCCTGAATATGCCGCCGTTTCTTTCAGAGATTTTCAAGAACAGCTTCAAGCTTTGCGCATTGAAACATCGCGCCGAAAAGGTTCTTCAAAGATTCGCCCAATGAGTTTTTAAAAAGCTTTTTTCCAAATCGTTTATGGCTGGTTTGTCCCTTATGGTTGGATGAGTGCTGGGAATTGATGGTGAAGAGCTGGTGGATGGCGCTGGGTATGCCATTATTTATGGTATCTTTTTTTTTGATGCGTTGATCAACTTAAGGTTGTGTGTTTTGTTGAATTTTATGCCTTTAGATTTTTAAGGTTTTTTGTGGTTTTTTATCAATAAGCCTTGGTGTTTTGAATGACACTAGGCTCTTCAAAGATTTTATGGGGGTCTTGATGGCTTTTTTCCCAATCGCTGATTATCGACCCGATGTGGCGGATATCAATGGAATTTTTACTGATGAACTTGTTAATGTGCTACCGGCTGATGGCTCCTATATCCCTATGCCAAGTTTTGAACCTTTATCAGAGCCTTGTCCTGAGCCAATTTTAGGCGCTCTTGCGGTTAAAACAAAAAATGGGGTTTCTATTATTGTTGGGACAAGAGAAAAAATCTTCTTGCTTGATAATACAACAATGGCGTGGAAAGATATTAGCCAAAAAGGAAAATCTTATCTTGCTAATATCGATGCTCCGTGGTCTTTTGCTTTATTTGGTGATTTTATCATTGCGGTGAATGCCAATGATAAACCACAAGTGATTGATATTAATCATGATAAAAAATTTAGAAATTTAGGGGGAAATCCACCACAAGCAGGGATTGTTCGAGTTTGGGGAGATTTTGTTTGTTTGATGAAATTAACCGAGCATCCAAGGCGGGTTCATTGGTCTGGATTAAATGATGCTGAATTTTGGACCGTGGGGAAAAAAAGTTGCGATTATCAAGATTTTCCTGATGGCGGATTCGTCCAAGGGGCAACCGAGACAACAAATCCAATTATCTTTATGCGTTCTGCAATCTATGCTGGTTCCTTTATCCCTGGCTCTAAGATTATTTTTAGTTTCCAAAAAATTCACGATAAACGAGGCGCAAAAAATGCTGAATCGATTGTTTGTCGGGGCGATTTAGCATTCTTTGCCGATGAGGGCGGTTTTTATCAAATAACAAATGATGGACAGATTATACCCATTGGGTTCGAAAAAGTCGATCGAACGATGACCGCAAAATCAAGGCAGGATAATCTGTATACCATGTCTGCGGCTATCGATGGGGTGTATAATCGTGTTTATTGGATGGTTGATTCTGATGAGAACCTTCATAAACGTATCTTGCTCATTTATGATTGGGGATTGCAAAAATGGACAAAAGCTCTTGTGGATATCAAAATGGTATTGCCTATTTTCTTAGCAGGAACAACCCTAGAAGGTCTTGATTTTGTGACTAAGAATATTGATGATTTGTCCTTTTCTCTCGATAGTAAAGTTTGGAAAAATGAATCACCTATTCTGGGGGCATTTGATCAACAGGGGAGGCTCGGTTCGTTTTCTGGGGGGGCTATGGCTTGTGTCGTGACATCACAAGAAATGGGGCAGACAAATGGCATGATAACACGGGTGAAAAATATTATGCCTCAAGTCAATAGTGGAAAGTTTTATTTATCTGTGGGAATGCGCTTTCGACAATCTCTTGAAGAGAAAACTGTTTGGTTGCCAGAAAAACAGCCCTCTTATAATACTGGACAAATTCATTGTCGCGCAAGGGCACGGTTTTATCGCTTTAAATTGCGCATTCCTGAAGGGGTGAATTGGTCTCATGTTACTGGATTTGATGTGGAATTAACGCGAGCCGGTATGCGATAGGCCAAAGCCTTTATAAATAAAGGAACAAGGTGGTGCGTTATGCTTCATGCTTTTCTGCGATGAAGGAAAAATAGACTGCACAATGGCTTATTTGATAAAGAAGAAAGTTTCCTATTTGTTGTGACAAAGGGATGATGGGGCTTCTTTTCTTTTGTTTTATCCTTCTTTTTGAAAGTTGTGCGGTAAGCATGGAACATGAGAAAGGCGTAGGGGGATGTTATTTAAGGGGAGATGAGTGATAAAGCTAAAAGAGCTAAAGTTATGATACAAGATAGTCAAGATTTGTATTCTGCTCATTTGACAGAGCAATGGCCATGGGAAAAAATAGCTTCCTATCAAGAGGCACTCAATGCTGCATTGAAAAAATATGCTCAGCGCTTTCCTGATGATGTTTGTCTGGAAAAAATTGCTGAAGAAATCACTACAGGACAAGCACAATTATGGCTGGTCTTAAAAAATAAAATCCAATTTAGTGCTTTTGCAATAACCAAAGTTGAAATAACTCATACGGGGAAAAAATGCGTCGTTCTCTCAGATCTTGCTGGAGAGGGAGGGCTGAAATTGGTCAAATTGATTGATGAAGTCGAAAAATGGGCGCGAACAATTAATGCTGAAGAAATGCACATGTTTGGAAGAACTGGATGGGCGAAAAGGCTCGCTCAACACGGATATTCTCGTAATCTTATTCAATATAGAAAGGTTCTAAAGCCATGAGTAGAAAAACCACACCTCAAGTGCAGACAACAACACAAACAAATGCTCCACCTGCTTGGGCGGCTGATATTTTTAAACAAGCCAGTGCTGATGCACTTGGACTTTATAATAAAGGAATTGGCGGAAACGTTTATCAGGGAGGCAGAGTTGCTGGTCTTAGCGATATGACAAAAAATGCTTTGACTGGTTTACAACAAGCAGCAGGGCTCTATAACAATCCAACGGTAACGCAATGGTTGAATGCACCAACCAATAGCGCTACAAATCTTTCCAGTATGGCTAAGGGAAGCTGGATTGGAAGCAATAGTAAATTTAATACTGCATTGCAAAATGCTCTGAATAAAACTTCCGATGCAATTAATCAATCGATGTCTGGGGCAGGACGTTATGGCTCTGGGGCTCATACTGGTGTGCTGGCCGATGAACTAGGTGCCTTGGCAACAAATGCTGCAGCACAGCAATATAATCAAGATATTAACAATATGATGAATGCAAACCAGATGATTGATCGCTCTTTGAATGATCAGGTTAATGCGGCAAATAGCTATTATCAAGGACAGAGTAATGTGCAAAGCAATGCTTTGAAAGGGGGCATGATTCAAGATATAAACCGTCAAAATGTCTTAGATGCTGAACGCCAAAAATGGTCAGAAAAAGATAATCAAGATTGGAACCGATTGCAAAGCTTGTTACAGATAGGAACACAGGCTGCTGGAAACTACGGAACGACTTCAGGAAAATCCACAACAATGCCTTCTGTGACAAAAGATCCATTGCGTGATGCGCAGCAAGTACTTGGATTGGTCGGAGGAATTTTAGGGCTTTGTGATGTGAGAGCAAAAGAAAATATTATTCCTGTGGGGCAGAAAAAGGGATATCCACTTTATACCTTTAATTATAAGGGAAATCCACAACGTTATCAGGGCGTTATAGCGCAAGACGTGTTGCGTGTGAAGCCTGAAGCTGTTTATGTCAATGCAAAAACAAAATTATTGCATGTTGATTATGACAAAATAGGACTGAAAATGGAGAAAATGAAAGGGGAGAAAATACCGGCATCTAAAAATAAAATTGCGGCTTTCTTTTCTTCATTTTTTGCTCGTTTTCCCTTTTTAAAAAAAGAGTATCTTCTATGAGTTCGATTTATGATTGGTCAATTGTCGCATCAGAAAATGCTTATGCCGATGAGAGTATAAACTGGGCAGAAGGGTAACCGCCAAGCTCAGTTAATGATAGTGCTCGCGCTATGATGCAACGGATCAAAGAATATTTGTTGGATAATGGGGGGATTGAAACACAGTTTACTGTCGATGTGGAAAACGAGAGGACATCACTTCGTTTGGCGACAAAGTCTTTTTTTGATACTTATATGGATGGCATTGTTGTGCGCTTTAAAGCACAAGGCGTCAACAGAGGAATAACAAATGTTTCTTTAAATCAATTGCCGCCAAGACTAACTTATATGGTAACGTCAGAGGGTATCATGCCTTTAAAGGGGGGAAATTCAAAAGGGGGGCTTTATGAAATCGTCTATACGTGTGATATTGCCGGAAAAAATACTTATGGCTGGTTTTTAACCAATCCTACTATAAAACTTCCTGAAATCCCTCCCTTTCCTCCTTTTCCTGAAACTTTTTCTTCTGGATTTATTGGGACTTTTGCTACAGAAAAAGTACCCTCTGGATGGTTGCTGTGTGATGGTAAAGAATATTCGCGAAAGAACTATGCAAATCTCTTTGCTCTTTTGGGGGAAACATGGGGGGAAGGAGACGGGAGAACTACACTCAATGTTTCCGATTTTCGTGGAATGTTTTTACGGGGGCTCGATAGTGGAAAAGAAATTGATAAAGGACGTTTCTTGGGAAGTCGACAAGAAGAGTCTTTTAAATCTCATACCCATGAGGGAAAAACAGATTCGACAGGCAAACACCAGCATAGTTTTCCAGTGACTGACAATGTAGTTTGGTATACGAATTTCGGTGAATATAAAAGAGATATGGCTCTAGTCTACAATCAAGATCAGTTAACGAAGGCTGCGGGAGAGCATGAACATAAGGTCTTGTTGCAAAAAACAGGGGGTGATGAAACACGTCCTGTCAATATGGCGGTGGTTTATGCTGTCAAAGCCTGAAAATGAAAGCTGTGTGAGAGAGATAAAAATGATTGCAAAATGTCTGTTATGAGAAAAAAATTCTTATAGAATATATTGTGTAGAAAGTTTTGAGACGCTTTAGAAAAAAACTGAACTCTCTTTGATTTTTTGTGCTGCCTTTATTGGATGTGTAAAGGTAAGTTTGCCTATTGTTCTTTAGAGGATCAAGACAGTGGTTATTGAAAGTAGGGGAAAAAGAGAACAAAAAATCTTCTTTTATTCATAGATTTTTTCTGATAAATCAATATGTTATACAAAATGATCCCTTTTGTGATATTGTGATACATGGTTTAAAGCGCTGGGTTTAAAGCGCTGGTGGGCGATGACAAAAAGCCCATGGATAAAATTTTATCCTGTTATACCGTAAACACCGTCATTAAAACACTATTATTGAAGGTGGTGATATAAGGAAAATAAGACATACCATACTTGATCCATTTAAGTATTGAAGAGACATATATTCAGGGGAGGGGTTGCTTGGTTAAGCCTTATGCAAGTGAATTATATAAGTGAGCAGCAGAGTGAATCCCTTTAGAGTAGTTGGATTGTTTACAAACCGATGTGAGGCTAAAATCTTCGTCCTTTTAGGTGGCAGGAAGAGATCAACGGATATGTTTATTTAAAGAGAGAAAAGGCAAAATGGTGCTCTCCCTCTTTTGGTAGAGAGAGTGTGCAAAAAGCGTTCGTTTTTCAAAATGGGTGCTCTATTGGCTAGAGAAGATTGGTGATGCGTTTAACACATGGTGAGTAATTGAATTCTCTTAGATGGCATTTTTTACTTGTCAGGAAAATTCTTGAAACAGAATGAGAGTGATACGAGAAAATCTGTAAGACAATGGTTTATCCCGTTGTGTCGTAAAATACCATTGTTTGAGGTGCGGTTAAAACTTTATGCATTGGGATGTTTTTCGTCTGTGCGTATTCTTAAAGCAGCGTTTTTTGTAGAATAACTCTAGACAAGGCTGCATTTGAAGGGGAAGCTAAGTCAAATCCGTTAGATAAGAAGCCAGATTGTTGTTGATCGATTGGCATTGTTTGAAGACCGGTGGAGGGGGCTTTGTCATTTTGGGGAAAGCCAACAAAGCATGCAAGGTGACATGCATTTTTCTTTGGTTTCAGGTGGTAAAAT
Organism: Bartonella sp. TS82HLJMH; assembly: GCF_042193495.1. Lineage (NCBI taxonomy): Bacteria > Pseudomonadati > Pseudomonadota > Alphaproteobacteria > Hyphomicrobiales > Bartonellaceae > Bartonella > Bartonella sp. TS82HLJMH. Next base: position 131,504 of record NZ_JBHILU010000004.1, read on the forward strand.
CATCATTTTAGGTGGAAAACAGAATATAATATAAAAAAATACCTTGTAAAAATTTTCGATGAGGAAATTTTTTTCAAAAGCCTTTCATATAGTTGTCTGAAGTTGTCTGAAGTTGTCTGAAGTTGTCTGAAGTTGTCTGAAGTTGTCTGAAGTTGTCTGAAGTTGTCTGAAGTTGTC
>NZ_JBHILU010000004.1:131780-140254 GCF_042193495.1 Bartonella sp. TS82HLJMH
TGAAGAATGCAAGAGCCGTACAACGGAAAAAGATATTCAAATGCTTAATACGCGTTTAGCTTATCAAAAAGGGGGGATATAATGGCACTTTTTCCATTTTCTATTGCTGATATTGATGATCCTGAATGTATTCGTGTGGTTCTTTATGCTAGCGGAAGAATGGGACATGCTCCTTTAAATGCATTGTTGAAGAAAGCATATGAAGATATTACAAAAATTTCAAAGCGCATGGATGCTTTAGCAAAGCGCATGGATGTGTTAGAAAAAAAATTAAATACTCTAGATCCTACCAAGGTCGAACAGAAAAAAAATACGAAAAAAGAGAATCAAGACAGTATTAATAATGTTATGAGTGGTGGAATAACGACATCAAGCAGTATTGTGAGCGGATCAGACATTAAAATAGAAGCATTGTCTGCTGGAGACATATTTTTTTCTCCAATAAACGAGACGCCAAAAATAGACTACAGCTCTTTTGTTTCAAAACTTACAGCACAGGAGCCGCTAGAAATACACAGTAATGTTAGTCAATACATGGGTGTTGAGCAGTCTAGAGGGATTTCTGCTTTTTTAAAAAAGGAAAAATAGAAAAAACTGATTATAACAATAGGTATGGGTTGAAGTTATAGATCAGATAAACTTTATTTATATCTTTGGTGGGGTGTGGAATTGCACTCTGTTTGAGATGTTAAAAAAGGTAAAAATTGATAGAGAGTCTAGTTTTAATAAAAAGAGAAGCCTTGTTGCAGGAAAGTTGATCATGAGTTGTTGGGGAGATTAGGGCGCATATTGAAATCTAAGGGTAAGTTTTTAAAACCTACAGAGAAAGGAGCTGTGCCCAAACAGAAATGCATGGCAAAAGAAGTTTGTAAACGATAAAAATCTTGCAATAATTTTAAAAAGCTTTTGGATAGAGCGTTCAATGATTTTAAATTTATAAACAATTCGCTGTTTTTACGCTTTTTTAAAAGAGAAAAAAGCAGTTTATCGCAATTTTAATTTGTCAAAAATCCCATAAAAAGAAAGTTTTAATTGTCACTTGTTTTCTTATCAAACAAGATTGTACAAGCGGTTGTTTATTTGTCTTATGCTGTAAATACTGTCCTTTCAGGTGTGATGATATAAGGTAAAGCTCTTTGTAAGAGCTAAAATAACACAAAAAGTGTTTTTAAAGGCGTGCCAAATATTTAAGGCAGGGCTTATTTGTTGAGCTTTAAGTTTAAGTAAATCACATGTGGGAAAGCTAAATGGACCCCGCTATAATCCGAGCTATTAATAGATTAGATTAGGTGAAGCTTCGTCTTTTGAAGTGGTGGATGCAAGTTAAGAAAAACCAGCTTTTACAAGCGTAAAAGAACGGATTTTATTATAATTATGTACTTAAACCATGTGTGTTTTTCATGGATGATATTGAAATAAAACTACAAAGTATTTTGATTTTAGAAAGTGCGTTGTTGCAAATCACTTCCATTAATACGAAGGCGTTATTATTTATACTCTTTTTGGATAAGTTTTATAAATATAATTAAAAAGCTTGCAATATTATACGATTTGTGTATAAGTATTTATTATTGATTTCTTTTGTATTTTATTGAATTATATCTCTATTCATAAGCCGCGCCATTTAAAGGTGCGGCTTTTTTTTTGTCTAATAGCAGGGGGGCTATATATCTATTATTGAGGTGGCTTTGGATGTTTTTTTCATTATTCGCATCATTGTATTTTGTGATTTCGTTTTGCAGTGAAATCTCTAAATTCTTGTGTGTTTTATCCCAGTGAGGAAGATTCAAAATAAAAATGCAGGTATCTGTTTAGTTTCTTTGCGTTGATTATAATGGGGGGCGTTGAATAGTTAAAGAATGTTTGTTACTGTTTGACGGAGAGTGGTATGGGGTGAAGCGTAAAATGGTGGCGCACTTGAAGGGCAATTATTATACATGCCCGCATGATCAAAAATGCAAATGTGTCTTTTACAAATGTGTCTTTTATAGTGTTTGTTGATCTCGATTAGAAAGTCCGTTCTTTTCTTTGTTTGGAGTTTTACATCAATAATTTCTTATCTTGTTTTCGTGCTGCTTTTTGAGAGTGCGGTGATAGAAGGCATGTAAGTTTTATATATTGAAGTGTTTGTGTGTGGTGAATATGAGGGGTGTTTTTTCGTCATGTGATGAACTCTTCGGGCGGTGGGGATTTTGTCCATAAAGCGTCATAAAATATCGCTTTTTATTCTATGGTGATAGAGATCCCATGAGGGGGAAAGGCAAAGGGGAAAGTCAAGTGGATTTTGCGAGCCAATCATGTAAACTGGAACGAATTCCATGCGGGTATAAATCAGGTTCTGTTTGTTGCATATAGCGCTATTTGTTGCATAACTTGTGATAGCCAATTCTCTAAATAAGGGGATTTGACCGGTAGCAGAAAAAAGGAATCATTACGAGACAGAAAGAGTGCTTGTTTCAGAATGTCTAATGCTTTTGCATGACATAAGGAACGCGAAACTCTGTCACGCCTTCCTTTCATATTTTCAAGTCTAGGGTTATCCATATATTTCCTTCAACTTGATCTTTATGCATGGGACACAAGAGATTTGGATACAAGAAATTGGGATGAATATTTTTGGGATAAGCAAAGCTAATATGTTACGCTCGTTGTTTTACAGCGCGTTTGATAAAAAGCTAAGACATCTTTCCAATCCATTATGCGTGTAACCTTAAAGCGTTGTTTTCTTAAGAGAGTACAGAGCTTTTTTGTTGCTTGTTAAACAACATCAAATTTCAAAGCTGTAACATGTTTGAGAGAAAGAAGAATAAGAGCCTTACGGATTCAGAAGGGCAAAACTCTCTGAGCGATTCCAGCTTTTGTAAGCTAGACTTTATGTATGTCAGATGGGGGCTGTATTTGAGTGATTTCTGAAATAGGAAGACAGCCTTATTGAGAAAAATATAAAGGCATATTAATCACTCTTTGTGCTATCATTTTTTTGCTTTATAATTTTCAAAACTATCTATAGCGATATTATTTAAATAATAAAGATAATGCCTTATGCCTTTGTGTATCGCGTGTCTTTTTGGGATTATGCCTCTCACATAAAAACAGAATGCTCAAAATATTAAAATATTATTTGTATCCGAATATACATTTATTGCATGTTCACGGACTTGTTTTAAAGAGATATCTCCCTTATCTTTATGCTTCATAAAAGTGCAGACTGGTATTCTCATACACTTTTTCAGCTCCTAATAGTATGAAAGTCTTGGTTCGTGAGACGCTTTATAAGAGGCATATGCCTTTTTTGTACAGTTTTTAATCCACATGCCAGCTCCGCTTGTAACTTGCAAGCGACATGGTTTTGATCGTTTCAACAGAAAACAAATTTAGGATGAGAGAATCTTATGGTATTCGGGTCTCTTATTCGATATGAAAAACAATAAATACTCTTTATAAATCAATGTGATGTGTCTTAAAGAAGACGAATTGTTTATAGTGCCACATGGATGAAGAATCTTCGTCTTTTAAGGTAGTGAAAGAAAATTATAATCCCTATTTTTTCATAAAGGGCATGAGAAAAGTGTTTCACAAAAATTTTATACGATAAAAATTATACGATAAAAAAGAGTCTTTTGACATAAGAGTCTTGATCGTTTGCCGCTATAGCCTGTATTGTGTACACAGATAACTTCTATCATTTTTTGCTGTAAAAGCTTCTCTTGGGATGTTAAAGGGTGCAATCTTTATGGAAAAAAGAATTCGTGCAAGGCAAAAGGCTTATTTTAAAAGATTATATCGCAAGATTGCTTTTGTTTGCATAATACTTTTTTGTATAGTGATTTTGTGTTTTGTTGTTGCAAAGGTGATCAGTTATTTTTCTTCTCATGAAAAAATAACACAACAAGCACCCGTTGAATTGGTTATTCCTGTTTTTGATCTGCGTGTATATTGCAAGGAAATTTCTGCTTCCGTTATGCCCGATATGAAAAGAGAAGTTTATCAGCATTGTCTTAATTTGGAAAGTGAGGCCTATTTTGCTATTCGTGAAATGTGGGATCAGCTTTCTGATACTGCAAAAAAACAATGTTTGACGTTGGTACGACCTGGGGATGGAAATTATTTTCTCTTACGCGATTGTTTTCTTAATGAAAAAGAAAATAAAAAAGGCAAAAGGCGCAATTACTTTTAAGTTTTTATACGGAAAGTTAAAGGAGGCGAATTTTGATGAAAAGATAAAAACCTCTTAAATTATTATCTGCCTCGAGACCAATAGAAATTTTATTTATTTATCTTGTTATATAGCACTTTTTATTGAAGATGTGGCGACATAAGGTATGGGTACCCCCCTTGAAATGTTTAAGGGGGCGTGGTGGAGTTTTAGGAGGATTTGTTTCCCTTTTTTAAGGGAAATAACAGGCGTGGGAAATCCATTTCGTAATGGCTCTGGTGAAGGGTATAATGGTAAAGCCCCCATGAGGTGTATATAAAATTTATAGAGCATATTCATCTTTACGTTTCAAACAAAAGTAAGCCCCAAGTACCACTTACACTTTGCGAGCTTTCAATGGTGTTTGCTGACAGCCCTTGAGCCTTAGAGATGGTTCATAAGGAGCACTTTTAGTCTTTCTTTATCGTTTTTATTTCACGCAGGCTTTCCCGCGTGTAATATGCAAGAAAAAGAGATTGGTTCAACAGCAAACAGATTGAGGATGAAAAATTCTACGGTATTAAGTTTTCTTACTCAACACAAAAATATGAATTATGATTATAAATCAATTCAGTGTACGAATTTTACAAGAATTTTTATTGTTGACAGAGCCGTGTGACTTGAGAACCTTCGTTCTTTGAGGGCGTAAGCTAATAGACATGAAAAAAAATGAGTAAAAAAGAAACATTTCTTTTATAAACATTCAAGGTTGCTTCATGCGTAAAGTGCTGTGCTGGGTTTACAAATGTGCTTGTTTTATAATTCCAGTTTTCTTTATCAGAAAAGATAAGAGAGGAAATGCGTTATGCCATTCTTATTGACAGATTTTGAGGAGGGCATGTTTTTGAGAAGAAGCTGATTTTTAGGAAAGTGTGACCTATTGGTCGCTTTTTCCATAATTTTATATTTTTTTGTGTTTAAATATTTTGTTTTTAAGCTCAATTTGTTATAAATAAAGACTGTGATTAACTTAAAAATTCCATGGGTTAAAATAGAAATTGATAGTATCGGGCTTATTTAGGAAAGAAGATTAATCTCTTTGTGATTATAGGACTTGAATAATACTTCGTGTTAATCTATCTATAAAGATCAAGAGGTTTTGTGAAGCGATCGTGGATTATCGCTTGCAAGGGGTTGCTTTAGCAATGAAGAGAGGCTATATATCATAAAATAAAGAGGTTCGCGCAGTGACTCGTTGGGATGGAAGTGCTTGTGAGTTAAATGCACGAGGGGGTAGAGGATATCAGCGTTTTTAGGAGCGGTGGTTTTAGAGCAAAAAAGGAAGCTTCTAATATTCTCTGGCAGGAATTTTTCTTTGTCAGGGGTGTTGTGTGTGTTTCCCCCTTTTTGTTTTCCACAAGATAATTATTTTTTTAGTGAAATATGGTTTATTTTAAAAAAAACACTTGGCATTTTACGTGAACATCATTAGGTTTCTGCTGTTTAACAGAGAAAGAGGGAATTTTTGATTTACGGTTTCCCTGCTGTTTTGTGATTTTCAAGAAAATATATGCTTTTATCAATATCAGTAGGGTTCGTTTGAGTAAAATAAACACGGATAGCTTGATAACCGTATGTTAAAAATGATCAGCATTATCAAAAGGTAATGCAATGAGGAAGAGTCAATTAAGACATACATTAAGACAAACACTCCAAAAAGGGATAAAGATGAGGCCACAACAAAATAGACGGGTACGCGGTCGCAATAATAACAATAATGGTAATAACAATAATAATCGTCGCGGTCCTAATCCGTTGTCTCGCAATTATGAAAGCAGCGGTCCGGATGTTAAAATTCGCGGGAATGCTCAGCAAATTGCCGATAAATACATAAGCCTTGCGCGTGATGCACAAGGTGCGGGTGATCGTGTTATGTCGGAGAATTATTTACAACATGCCGAGCACTATTTGCGTATTATTTTAGCAGCAGCTGGACAAATGTCTCAATCGGTTCGACGTGATGAAAATCGTGGTGATGAAAACAACGAGCAAGAATGCGGTGAAATAAATCTTGACGGTGAAAAAAAGGATGCTGTCGAGGGTGATACAGATGTATTACAGATGCCGTCGCAAAAAAATGGCAATGGCCAATATGCTAAAACGCAAAATGGGGATGCGCGTGAAAATGCTTTAGAGGCTCTATCGGATAAAAAAACGGATCAAGAGCACTGTCGCTCTGAGAAAAATGTTGAACCCGTTAAAAAAACACGCCGTTCTCCCCGTCGACGTATTGTGCGGACCCAACAAGATGAATCATCTCTTGAGCTTTCACTTACAACAGCAGAAAGCACGAGCAATGGAGATGCATCAACAGCAACAAAAGAGGTTTCTTCGTTGCCTGGATTAGGTGAGGGGATACAGAGAAAAACGCGCCGTCGCCGAGTGGTCAATCTTGAAGCAGAGGAAAATGTTTAAACCTGAAGAGTGCTGTTTAAGCGCTTGTGGTGATGTTATTAGTATCATAACGGTGAATTATATAGGCTCAAGAAGCTTCTTGCGCTTTCTTTGAATTTTCACGCTCAGTATCAGGAACTTAACGAGGTATGTCGATAGAAAAGATTGCCTCTTTGCTGGGATTTAAGTGAGGGAATACAGAGAAAAGCACATCCGTGTATTTTAAGAGGAAGTTCTTGTATGAAGAACGCAATGTTGTTGTTTTATTTATTCACACTTATATTTAATATTGTTCAATGTATTTATGCTCATTTCGCGATGGTGCTCATGAATTCTATCATGTGAAATCCATCGGCGATCTTTGCTTAATAAAAGATGAAAGCTGGGCGTTATTGCTTTTATTTTTAATGTTGCAACAGTTCTTCTTTTGATACCGTATCATTCATAAGAGGTATTTTTATTCATCCATTTCCTTGCTGGGATATGTGAGCAAATGATTTTGATTAAGTTCCTCATGAACAGATTTGAAAGGGGAGAATCTTACAGTATTTGAGGTTCTCGTTTGACATGCAAAATAAATGATCACTATAAATTAATATGTTGAATTTTTGCATTCAAAAAGATACATTTCTTGCACGTTTATTAGAATTTTTCCAAGCGATGTCAATTTCCTTAGGCATGGGAATGCGTTGATAGAAAGGTTTCTTCTTTTCCGAGATTTAAGTCAGGAGATACAGGGAAAAACGCATCGTCGCCCGAGTGGTTGCATCTTGAAGTAGAGGAAAAATGTTTAAATCTTCAGGGAAGCTATGTAAGCGCTTGTGGTGATGTTAGTTTGCTTAATGAGGTAATATTTTCGATATTTCTTTTTTTGTTTCAACAGAAAGAACGGCGATTAGTATACCGGTGTGATAATTGTAAATCATAAATTTTGTTTGTCCATCAGGGGTTAAAACTTTCAGTACAATATTGTGTTCTGAAAGGCTTTGCGACAAAATCTGTGTTTTTTCCGGTAGAGAGAGCGTATGATGGATAATATGTGGGTTTTTGCTGGAAGAGGAAGATAGCTCTGTTTGTTTTGGCGCTGATCCGGTTGCTATCACTTTATAAACAATTAAAAACAGTACGGTTAGAATAAGGAAAAGCGTTATTAAAACGGAAATAATCATTAAACCCATAAGTTTTTTTCTCACTCGTTCTACAGCAGGATCTAAAGGGAGATCTTGAGGCAGAGAGTTTTGCTCTGTGTGATGGTCTTTTGAAGGTTGCATTCGCTTATTATCCATCATGTCTTTCATTGAGTATTTTTTGAGATCTAATGGGTTTATGCTGTTAAAGTTTTTTGTGCAAGAGGTTTGTGGAAGAAGAATGCAAAAGAAGAAGCGATGTTGGTAAAATACTTTCTTTCTGGACTGTAGATATCTTGTTATTTACGTTTTGGCTTTTAAGCAGGAAATTTCCACGGTTTGTTACAGACCAGATCAATTTTACTTCTTGTTGATGTAAATTTGCATGTACGTTTATACATTGGGCAAAAATTTGTTGTCCAGAAAATGCAAACTTTTTTGTAGATGGTATCATGGATTGTTCACATGCTTGAGCCGTTGGGTAGATTTTAACCATTGTATTGTTTGAATAGCAACTATTAAAATCATCTGTACATGAAACTAATAAGAGGATAAAAACAAGGGGATTCATCAATTATTTTCCAAATGAGAGGTTGACAGCGTGGACTCTAATTTGTCAGCCTATGGGCTTCTTCATTGTTAAACGTTTTCAAAGTTTTTTAGTTCCTCCTTTGAGATGCCAGTTCCTCCTTTGAGATGCCAGTTCCTCCTTTGAGATGCCAGTTCCTCCTTTGAGATGCCAGTTCCTCCTTTGAGAT
>NZ_JBHILU010000004.1:140354-148845 GCF_042193495.1 Bartonella sp. TS82HLJMH
GCCAGTTCTATAGTGAATTAATTAAAGTCATTGGGTTGCATGTCATAAAGGGGTGTGTATGGGCTTTGTGTTGGTGAGAAATATTTGAAAAAAGACTAAAATGCTCCTTATGAACGCTCTCAAATGTCAATGGCTGTTGTAACATGAGGGACAAAGGGTATGATGATGCTCAGCTTACTACTTTTATGAAGTGAAAAGGGGCATCAAGGTAAAGAAGGAGGTGGAGCAAAAAGGGGCGTGCTTGATGGTTCACTTTACGGGGGCTATTATATTTTATTTACAGACACTGTTTTGAAATGAGCGTGGATGCGCTGGGAAATATTAAAAAAGTGCGTGAATGAAAGACGCAAGTGTATTCTGTTTTAGGATGTCCTATCGTACCTGAAGAGGATATCTTCATTAAAGAATGCGATAAATAAAAGCATAAAATGTGTAATTTCATCAGTTAATTGTCGTTGTCGTGGATGCTTTAGTCCCGTAAAGCTGAAGAGTGATGGTGGATGTTAGCTTTACTCCTTAAAATTTTATATTCTGCCAAAATTAAATTGTATGCGCATTGCGAAATTACACAAAAAGAGATAGGTAATAGGCTCGCTTTTATTTGGCATACAAAAGCTGAAACGGTTTGCTCTTCATCGTTTTGGTTTCTGTCTTAAAATATGCGGTTCTATGAGGGATGAAAGTTGATTGACAGCGGGAATGGATTTTATGCGACTAAGTTATCATTGTTAAGGTTTTTTGTTAAGGTTTTGGGGAACTTGGGGGACATAGTGGTTGGTTTAAAGAGGCTGGAAAATATCTTTGTGCTTAATAAAATAGATGAGAAATTTTGCTAAAAAAGGGGAAACGTCTCTTGTTTATTGTTTGAAATGCTCTTTTAAGAAAAAATATCAAAATAAGTATCAGGAACAGAGAGGCAATAGATAATTCCTTCTTTTGTCAATTTGAGGGAAGCGGAACCATTTACGGAAATGGGAACGATTTTTTCGAGAACGGCACTACCAAAACAGGCTTTTTTATTGTTTGTGGGAGGGATGCCAGATTCAAAATTTTCATGCCAAGTGATGATAAGTTGCGTTTTACCATTCAGTTTTGTTTCGATTTCACAGCGTACACAGATGCTACCCTTTTCTTGGGAAAGGGCTCCAAAAGAAAGAGAATTTACAATTAGTTCATGAAAAGCCAAACCAATATGCAAAGCGGCATTGGGAAAAAGATAAGGATCTACGCCTTCAAGTGAAAAACGTTCTGTTTCTTTCATAAAATAGCCTAAAGCCTGCGTTTGGACCAATTCGCGAAATTGAGCGCCACGCCAATCAGAATCAGTGATCAGATCTTGAGAATGAGAAAGAGAATGAAGACGACCTTGAAATTTGCGTAAGAAAACCTGAAGAGATTCAGTATAGCGAGCGGTTTGGCTAGCAATACTTTGAATGATCGCTAGAAGATTTTTAGAACGATGACTGACCTCGCGAAGAAGGATTTTAAGCACTTGTTCACGGCGGCGTAAGCCGGAAATATTAACACCGGTGGTGATAATACCGATAATGTCTCCGTTATCATTACGATGGCAATCAATAGAAAATTTGTACCAAATCTCTTGTTTTTTTGTATCTTCAAAACGTGCTTCAACAGTTTGCATTTTGCCACTCGCTAAAACTTGCAGTTTGATGGTTTCCATATTGTCTGCAAGGTCAAGCGAAAAAAAGTCGCTGTCACGACACCCAACCCGCCATTTATTGTGCAAATGGTGTGGCAAGTTTTCAGCCCATAAATAAACCAGATTTGTTGCCTGATAGAGAACACAAATATCAGCACCACGAATCGCTTGCATGAGCGCACTCATATGAGATCTATCCATGGGAGGCTTTGAAAGAGGCGTAACGATCATAATTTTAAGATGTTACTCTGTTCTAAGCCGCTTTAGAAGCATTCTCTTGAAAAAATAAAGCTTGGGAAATAAGCGCTTTCACCATATCAGGGTTAAAAGGTTTGGTCACTAAAAAAGTTGGTTCTGGACGCTCGCCGGTCAGTAGCCTTTCGGGAAAAGCCGTGATGAAAATCACCGGTATACGGTCATTTTTCAAAATCTCGTTGACCGCGTCAATACCTGAACTGTTATCAGCTAATTGAATATCAGCCAAAATCAACCGTGGTTTTTTCTTATGATACATGATGACAGCTTCATCACGCGTGCGCGCTATTCCTACAACATGATGACCTAAGCTTTCTACCATTTGCTCAATATCAAGTGCAATAAGAGGTTCATCTTCAATAATCATTACTTCAGTGGCAATTTGTTGAGAAATATCAATGGATGCTTGGTTGAGAAGCTTACGGAATTCTTTTGTATCAAGATTCATGATTTCGCTTGCTTCTTGTTCATGAAATCCTTCAACGGCAATGAGCAAAAATGCTTGGCGTGCACGGGGCGTGAGATAGGATAATTTGGCACTGGTTTTTTGTTCAAGACCAAATTGGGGCAGGGGTTCAGGGATGTTCGGTGTGGTTTGGTCAAAAAGATGGCAAAAAAGCCAATAGGTACCAATTCGGTCACTGGATGCTTTGGGAAAAATGGAGATGTCGGCAATGAGTGCTTCCAACATTGCTGATACATAAGCATCGCCAGAGGATTGGCTACCGGTGACAGAGCGGGCAAAACGCCGAAGATAGGGAAGATGCGGGGCAATGCGCGTTGATAATGACATAATTTATAACTCCTTTGACCTTTCAAGCATTTTGTTGGTTGAAATTCTCAGCAGATAAAAAAGTTCCTTGATTTGTATGGAACTTTTTATCGACAGCCATATTTACAACCATAGAGCGAAAAACTCTTCGCGGTGCTACTGATATTATATGGATTAGGGGGATGAAAAATGAACGACCGTGATGAAAAAAATCTCACCACACAATTTACAGTTGGAGATGATCTTCTCGGGGTCAATAGCGAAATAGCACGGAAGTTACGTCAATTTTACATGGAAATTCAAGAAGAAGCACTGCCACGGTGTTTGCTCGAGCTTTTAGAGAAGTTGGAGCGCGCAGAGCAATTTGGCTTAAGCAATGTGGAAAAGGTTTGAATTCTTTATGTCAAAGTGCGCGAAAAACTTTAAACAAGAACTCCTTTTGGTGTTGCCGGCTTTACGAGCTTTTGCTGTTTCTTTAAGTGGCAAGCACGATAAAGCCGAAGATTTGGTCCAAGATACTGTTATGAAGGCATGGGCTAAGCAAGATAGTTTTGAGATGGGAACCAATCTTAAGGCTTGGCTTTTTACCATTTTGCGCAATGAATTTTATAGTCAAATGCGTAAAAAGGGAAGAGAAGTTCAAGATACCGATGGCGTATTTACTCAAAATGTCGCTGTTCATCCTGCTCAATACGGACTGCTTGATTTGCAAGATTTCAAAAAAGCCTTAAATTTGCTTTCTGCCGATCAAAGAGAAGCCATTATTCTTATTGGCGCATCGGGGTTTTCTTATGAAGATGCTGCCGCTATTTGTGGTTGTGCTGTTGGAACCATTAAAAGTCGAGTGAGCAGGGCGCGTAATCGATTACAAGAACTTCTCAAGGTGGATGGTGAGTCTGATTATGGTCCTGATTCTTATTCAGCTGGAAGTACATTATGTTCATTTAACGGCTAAAAAAGCATAATAATTATGATCGTTAGCCTTGTTTTTTTTATTCCCGTTATAGCTATTACAGTAAAGTCAGTATCTGAGGAAATTCAGAGTGTTTGGCGTGTATCCTTAGGAACACAAGAAAAGCCTGTATAAACTTTCCCACGGGCTTTAGGTTTTATGTGCCATAAGGTTGCCTTCCTTTGTGCTGAAAAATGACGACTTTCAAGTTCGCCAATGGACATTCTATGACAACAAAAACAAATTTGATGCCTCAAATGCCTTCTTCTGATGCAACGATATCACGCTGGCGGTGGGTAGCGATTGTTGTTTCTCTTGTTATGGCTCTTTTGGCATCGGTTTTTATTATGTTGCTTTCAAATGCCGTTGATCGGGAAGTAGCACAGTTGGATACAAGTTCAGAATTGCGCGAACAGGCTGATTTGGTTCTTATTAGCTTGATTGATATGGCTGTTGCTGATCGCAGCTATGCAAAAACGCGCAAGGCGGAAGATAAAGTACGTTTTGAAAATTCAGAGCGGGAGTTGGGGAATGTTCTCGATTATATTGCACTTATTGTTTATGCGCATCCACAATGGTATGAATGGTTTACGGCTTTTAAAAAAGAGGTTGAAGCACGAAAAGCATTTATGAATGCCCATATGCATGCTCTTGATGCGATTCCTGAACAACCTTCTCATGCGACCTCTTTTGAAGTATCAAAGATTCCTGTGGCACGTTTAGCTCAATTGATGACAAGCTTTATTAATGGGGATGATGTGGTGCGACAAAAACAGCGTGAGGGTATCGCATTAATGCGGGCTGCTTTGACATTGGCGGCTATTGTTTCCGTTGTGAGTACTTTTATTTCTGCCTATTTTGTTATTAATCGTTTTCATCGTGATGTGCGCTCTTTAAAATTGTATCAATTGCTGCTTCATAGCGAAAATATCGCTCTGGAAGCCCGCGTGAAAGAACGGACACAAGAATTAGAAAGAGCCCGTAATCACGCTGAAAAAGAACGCCAACGGGTTGAAATATTGTTGCAGGATGCAAGCCATCGCATTGGCAATTCTCTTGGGACGGTGTCTTCTTTGCTGGGGCTCCAGTTAAATCGGAGCAAAAATGAAGAGGTACGTTCTGTGCTAGGAGCTGCACGTGATCGTATTCAGACAATTTCTACAGCACATCGTCGTTTGCGCTTAAGTGATGATATGGAAACGACTTTTTTAGCAGAGTTTCTCAGTTCTGTTGTGCATGATGTCGAATTAGCAGTCCCTTTTGAATTGCGTGAAAACATCACCATTCACACCAACTTTAAAGATTGTCGCCTGTCTTCAAGAGATGCGACAACACTTGGAATTATCCTTGGTGAACTGCTAACAAATTCTTTAAAACATGCCTTTCCTGATCAACGTACGGGTCATATTTATATCTCTTTTGGTCCCCAGAAAGATGGACAATTGATGCTCATTGTAGAAGATGATGGTGTGGGAATGAAAAGCCAAACTTTAGAACAAAAAACAGGACTTGGTCGTGTGGTCGTGGAACAGCTCTGTATGCAATTTGGTGAGAAACCTCTGTTTGAAACTTCTGCTTTAGGAGGCACAAAGATTGTCATTCCTTTGCCAAAACTCAGCATGAATAGTTTAAAAAAAAGCTCTGACTGATTTTTTAAAGAGATAAACTCTTTGCTCTCTGCTTGTTCGTTTTAATAAAAATGAGAAAAAATATGACTTAGATAACGCGAACACAGTACCATTCATATCAGATTGTCAATTGTCTTTAAGAGAAGCAACATTGCTTCTTCATCGTTTGGTCTCTTTGTTTTTCGCTTTGTTGACTCAAATTATCGGCTTTCAAAACTCTCCTTTTTTTGTATGTTTTATAGGCTTTGAAGTGCTTAAGTTAAAATTTAAATTTATTTTGAATAAGAGCTTCTTTAAACCAATAATATTTATATTAGTAAGCTCTATTTCTTTACGAAGAGATTGTTTTTTCAAATTTTGTTATTTTTTGTAAGGCATGTAAAACTTTAAATATGTGGTGTTTTTGTAAAAGTGTGTAACGAATATTTTTAGGTAAAACTTGCTCATAAAGTTTATGAAACACCGTCCTTTAAGGCTATGAACAGCATAAGCATTCAACAAGTGGAATCTATTCAACAAGAAGTCGGGTTGTTTATAGAATGATATGGGTTTTAGAATCTTCATCCTTTAGAAAAACTCACCTTTGATTAAGATTTTATTGTATGGATAACAAAGGGATTTTTATCGTTTTGATAAAACAAACAAGAAGAGTTAGCCTTTTGGGATTTCATATTTTGCACTTTTCTATTGTGCATAAACATGCAAAGGGGAGGGCGTTTATTCTTAATCATTGTTATGCAACCTTGGGTGGTGGCATATTTCGGCGTATTCTTTATAGATGTTTAAAGTGCGGAAATCTCTTTGAGAAAAATAAGCGCTAAAGCATATTTTTTAGATGTTTTGAGTCGTAAAAATTGCAGATGCTTTTATGCTTTAAGTTTCCTCGGGGGGGGGTATCGGGCTGTTTATCAAGGCATCAATATTGTTTTTTTCTTGTAGGAATGTTTGTAGGTCTTGATTGGTTAAGGCTTTGCTATCCGGTATACGGATGCGCATGGGATCAACTTTAACGCCATTGACAATGATTTCAAAATGACAATGGGGACCGGTTGCCATTCCTGTTGTTCCAACATACCCAATGATTTGTCCTTGTCGTACTTTCACGCCTGGTTTGATGTCTGGTGCATAACGGCTTTGGTGTGAATAACTGCTGACATATCCATTGGCATGTTGAATTTCTGTGTGATTTCCATAGCCACCTGTTACGCCTACTCTTGTGATAATACCATCTCCTACAGCAATAATGGGTGATCCTTTAGGAGCAACCCAATCAACTCCCGTATGCATGCGAACATAGCCTAAAATAGGATGTTTGCGTGGACCAAAGGGGGAGCCAAAAATTCCATTTGGTGTGGGTTTGCGCAGCAAGAAAGGCTTTGAACTCCTTCCTTCAGAATCATAATAATCAACGCTTCCATCTTTTAATTGATAACGGTAATATTTATAAGTTGTATTTCCAAAAGTTGCGCTAATATAACGAATTTCTGGATCAGTATTTTTGGATGCTTCCTTTGCTTTCAAGTTCTTTTTGCCGTTTTGGTTTTCTTTATCACTTTGTGGTACGGCATAAAATATTTCGATTTGATCATTGGGGGTTATCGGACTTTTCATGTCAATATTGGTGGCAAGCAGACGAATAAGACGATGAGAGAGAGATTGTGATATATTATGGCTTAGCAAGGCACTATAGAGTGCATCATAAGCTGTTGGTAATTGCGCGCTATTGATATAAGAATGCGGAATACCATTTTGAAAAGCCGTTTGAAGAGCTTTAGACATTTTAGGCTCTGTGCTTTCAATGAATTGGCCTTTATCATTTAGCGCAATGGTAAGAACATGATACATCCCTTGATAGATACTTGCGCGTACGAGATGGTCTTCTTCACCAGCTTGTGTCACGATACCAATGCGTAAAAGACTTCCCTCTTTAAGGGTATCGGAAAGGTTAATTTTTTCTAGCGCTTTTACGACCTGTTCAATTTGCTTTTTTGTATAACTGGTTTTTTTGAAAGCATCGGCTATCGTTTGTTTTTTACGAATAGGAATAATATCTTCAACATAGTTTTTTGTCAGATCGATACGGTGACTTTGAGGAGAAACGGTTACATTTTCTTGAATAATGCGAACTTCAGGGGATTCTGTACCTTGGGAATCAGTGGATGCATCTTCTAATTTTAAAGGATCAATCAATGTGAGAACTGAAAGAAGTTCGGTACTTTTTTCTAAAGTAAATCCAGCTTTTTGCACTTCTTGTTGTGCCTCTTCATCTGTCAGCGTATCGTTGTCGTCAAAATCGAATTGATTTACCTTAAAATCATAGTTGCGTAAGGTGATTTTTGTTTCAACCTTTGCTCCATAAATTTGTCCAGAATCTTGTGGTTTGGCGATTTGATTTTTCGAATCACTGGCAAGAATGCTTAAAGAATCAAATTTTGGATAGCTATATTTCTGGGGGCGCTTTTCGGCTAAAGCCATACGAATCCATTCAAAATGTTGTGTTTGAATAACTTGTTCATCGCCTTTTTTTTGCAGAATTGATAGTTCAAATTGACGTTTGCTGTCAAAGCTTTGCCGTGCATGGGTGGGAGAAATACGATCACCTTTATACCCATTGGCCTCAGGATCTTGTGTGTGAGAGAGATTTTCTTTCGTAAACCATTGTGGAGGGGTTACCAATCGCTGTTGTTCATCAAGAGCCGTAAAAAGTGCAATACCCATAAGAATGCAGGAAGTGATTCCTGTCAGAACGGTTCCCGTAAGCCAACGGGCCGAAACTTGTCGGCGCGCAGGACGCAGGGGTTTGACGACAAGAGCAGGGTCCTGTCCGGGATCGTTTTTTTGTTGCTCGTTATCCCACATAGATTTTAAGAGTACTTTTTCAATATTAAATAAAGAAAGCTAGCATAGCTTAGCATGTTTCTACAAGAATTTGATTCTTTTTACAAATTACAGATCATGCGAATTCTCTTTATACAGTAATGTCTTTATGAATCGTACCTGTGCAGAAAAATTTCCTTATTAAAGTAACATAAAAACAAGCGTTATTGTGATTAATCTATTCCTAGGCACTTCCTATTTTTATGCATTGCAATGGGGTGCTATATTCACTTTAAAGGCGCCATGCTCCCTTTAACTCTTTCTGTTTTCAAGTTTTATTTTTATTTTAGTGTAATGTATTGAAATACAACCAGTTGTTTACGATATTTTATTTTTGAAAAAAGTAA
>NZ_JBHILU010000040.1:0-3554 GCF_042193495.1 Bartonella sp. TS82HLJMH
TATCAATTTGGCGATACGCTTGAAACTTATCGCAAAGCAGCAAGGAGTTAAAGCATGACTTTACGCATTGTCCGCGGTTTTACGCTGATTGTTGATGATGATGTGAACCTTCACCTTGATCTTGAAACATTGAAACTGCCCACGTTGGAAGAAATCACCGAAACCTATCAACCAGGGGGCTCTGATATGCAGATTGATGTGAGCGGTCTTGGTGTCAAAGCCCTTGGCTTGCAAATGAAAATCCGCAGCCATACCCCTGAGGTCATCGGTATTTTTGGTGGTCCCCCTGGTCTTCGTCATAAATTTACAGGCAAAAAACATGTGATCTCTGAAGAAGATGGGCGTGAGCATGAACATTCCATTGATGTTACAGGGCGCTTGGTCAAAGTGGATAGTGAAGGCTTAACGGCTGGAAAAGCGACAGGCTATGATTGCGAGATCAAAAATATTTGGGACTATACAGAATTTTGGGATGGTTCTGTTTTGCACCGCTTTTCGTTTAAACGGGGCGGGTGGCTTGTGCGCAACGGGCAAGAGATCGGTTCTCGCCGTCGCTCTATTCTCAATTTATAGGAATTGATCATGACAAGTTTACAAACAAGTGTTGATGTAGAATTGCAGGTTCCGCTTCTTTATCAAGATAAAGGTGGCAAAGAAACTCTCTGCAAGAAACTGACCTTTTATCGCCCCACTTTCAAACAAGCCAAGCAATTAGCGGTGTTGATTGGACCACAATTGACAGAACTTCTGCTTCCTGAGTTTGGAGAGCAGAAGTTAGCATTGAACAATGATGTGCTTATTACAAAGCTTTCTCAAGTTTTGTTCACAAGTGAAGCAACAGAAGGCATCACAGCACTTTTAGCCGATATGTCCCATGAATCTATTGAATTGATTGATCGTGTGGATGTTGTTGACATTCTTGCTGTCTTCAAGGCTTTTTTTGCTTTTTTTACGCAACGCCAATCCTCTCTGCCGGACAATTTGGAGCAGAGCTAGCCCTTTATTATCACTGGGCGCCTTCAGAAATTAACCAGATGGATTGGCTGGATGTGATTGCCTATCGAGAAGAACTCGCTCGCCTTAAACAACAAGAATATGAGAGCCATCAGTTAGGATAAAAGACGATCATGGATGTTTCCCTTGTTGTGCGTTTTGTCAATCATCTGCAAGAGGGGATAGCTTCTGCCAAGCGTGATCTTGCAGCCTTCAGTAGCGATGTTGCGCATTTGCAAAACAAGACAAGGCAGCATTTTAAAGGGTGGTTTGACCCTGAGCATCTTGAGGATGCGACAAAGAATGCGGAAAATGCTTTTATCCAAGCGCGGGGGCGCATGGTGGGTGCGCTTGCGCAAACAGCAACCTTAATTGCACCGCTCTATAAAGCCATGCAATTTGACCAATCGATGAAAGGCTTGGAAAAGGTTCTCGATGCCCCCCTTGATCGCTTAAAAGAATTGCGCCGTTTTGCTTTGGAAACCTCCACTAAGATTCCGCTAGCGGCACGTGAAGTTTTAGAACTGATGACCAGTGCTAGCCAAGCAGGGATTGGCGAACAAGATCTAGAAGCTTTTAGCATCTATGCTGCCAAAGCGGCTGTAGCGTTTGACATGACGGGAGATCAGATTGGGGAACGCTTTGCCAAATTGCGCAATGTCTTTAAGCTTAATCAAGCAGGCATTGAAGATCTAGGCGATGCCATCAATCATCTCTCTAACCACATGGCCGCTAAGGCAAGTGAAGTGTCTGATTTTACCAATCGTGCCACCGGTGCGGCAACCATGTTTAAGCTCACAGCCCGGGAAACAGCAGCTTTTGGCACGGCGATGATTTCTGCTGGTATTGTCCCTGAGAGTGCCGCGCGTGGTTTTAATGCCATGAGTGCGCGCATTCAGGCAGGGGGCAAACATATTGAAGAGGCTTTTGCCAATATCGGGCTTTCCCGCGAAAAGTTTATGCAAGATCTGGACAAAGATGCCACCGGCACCTTGGTGCGCTTTTTTGATGTTTTGGCCAAATCCGAACAGGGGATGCGCTCGCTGATTGCCATTGCGGGGCGCGATTTTACTGGTGATTTTGCCAAATTGGTGGGCAATCCGGAATTGTTAGGGCAAGCTTTAGATTATGTGAAAGATCCACAAGTCTTTAAAGGTTCTGTAGAACAAGAAGCAGACAAACAAGCAACCGGTGCCATGCGGCAATTTGAACTTTTGCAAAATCGTATTGTGGCTCTGGGGATTAGCATTGGTGAAGTGCTTCTGCCCCCCCTCAACAGTTTGATGGAAAGTGTTGGCAATTTTACCAATGGGCTTATGGCGTGGGCGAATGCCCATCCCACTTTAACAAGCGCCATCATCAAAACCATTGCCGCTCTGATGGCTTTTAATATTGCTCTGCGCGTGTTGCGCTTTACCATGGCTGGCACACGCCTTGGGCTTCTTCAATTGATCACGTCTTTTATTAAGCTTAGAGTACTCAGTCGTGGTGTTGCTGCAAGCTGGCGGGGCTTAGCAGCCGCAGGGCGCTCGCTGGGCTTGCTAACCGCGGGTCTTGGGGCAAGTTCACTCCGACTTTTACGCCCAATGACCTTACTTGTGGCGGCGTTTCGCGGCGTTATGATCTCAGGAAGTGCATTTGCTGCCTCTTTTGGTTGGATCGGGACAGTGATCGAAGTGGTTGGGGCTGGTATTGCCTCTGTTGCGGGGGCTATTTTTACCCCAATAGGGGCTGCGGTTGCTGCTGTTGTGGCGGTCATACTGGCTGCTGGTTTTGCTTTGTGGAAATATTGGGATCGTTTTTCTTCTTTTATGAAGGGCTTTGCACGGGGGATATCTCGGGCTTTTGGGCAAGCCTTTGAAGCTGTTATGCGCTTTTTTGGTGCTGATACCACCACCATTACGCGTTGGAAAAATATAATCGCCAATGCTTTTGATCTCTCTCAAGTTTGGCAAAAGTTTAAACAAGAGCTTTCCTCTGTTGCCGAGTGGTTTGGCAATTTGTGGGAGGGCGTTAAACAAAGCTTTTCCAACTTTTGGCAATGGTTGAAGAGTTTTTTTACACAGGAAAAGCTCTCGGAGAGTGCCAAGGCTGGTATGGAACAAGCGGGCGAAGATCTGGCTAATTCGATTGTCGATGGCTTTATGTCGTCTATCTCACAATTGATGGATTATTGTAAATCTTTGCCTAGCCGCATTAAGGGGTGGATTGGTTCCATTGATGTAAGAGAGTTTTTGCCAAGTTTTTTGGGGGGGAAAACAGCCATTCAGCCCATAGCACAATTTGCGGGGGCGGGGCATGCAAATTACTCTGTGAGAGAACAAAGAGAGAAAGAGCGCTCCACCACCACCCACAATCAAAATGTCACAGTGCATGTCAATGGGGCCCGTGATCCTGTGGCCACTGGTCGTGCGGTTGCCCACGCCATTCAACGGGCACGCGCTAATGCGCTGCATGGCGGGACAGAATGAGGGGAGGGAGGCTATGAGAGATCCTTTGATGATGTTAGGACCGCATCAATTTTATGTGGACTGGCTGAATTTCCAATCCTTTGAAGAAGA
>NZ_JBHILU010000041.1:0-3512 GCF_042193495.1 Bartonella sp. TS82HLJMH
CCATGGAGCGCTAGGGCGCCATTATCACCAAAGGCAAAAGCAATATTTTGCAGGCGGCATGTCTCAACTGTGTTGTTGAGATTGGGATTAGCGTAGAAAACCTCCTCAACTTCCCATGCCAATTGGTCAACAAAACGTGCTCCATCTTCACATGTCGCATAACATTCAACATCTAGCGTTAAAACACGCCGCCTTATTCCATAATCATAGCCATCTTCAATCGTTTCACTTTGTGTTGAGATATTAATTGCAGGCGTGTTCTCAGGGGAAAAGTTGAAATCACGCATATTGAAAACATTGTCACCAGCTGCCGTCTTTGCTGCTTTGATCAACGCAACAAATGTTTCTCTTATCGTCTCTCTCGGATGCATGGGAGCTCCTGTCCAAACAGATTGATTTTTAAACATTTTTATTGTATTTGTGGATACATTTTGATATACATACGTTATGGTAACAAATATCAAAGTTCATGGCATAAATTGGGATGATGGTAACTGGCCAAAATGTGCCAAACATGGAGTTTCTAAAAAAGAAATTGAATATTTATTCACCAATTCTGGAAATCTCGTCATAAAGCATGACCCCAATGTTAAAGAAGAGCGTTTCAGAGCCATTGGAAGAAGCTATAATGAAAGATATATTTTTTTAGTTTTTACCTTAAGAACAATAAAGAATGAACTGTTTGTGCGTCCTATTAGCGCTCGTTATATGCACCAAAAGGAGATTGATTTTTATGAAAACCTCTAAATTAAAACAAATGCCCGTTTTTAAGACGGATGAAGAAGCAGAAAACTTTGTTGATACTGCAGATCTTACAGATTATGACTTAACTGGTTTTAAACCCGTTCATTTTGAGTTCTTACCTAAAGAAGCGTCTATGAATATTCGCTTGCCTCAAGCGCTTATGAAGGCTTTAAAGGAAAAAGCTAAAAATCAAGCTATTCCTTACACACGCTATGTTCGACATCTCATCGAACGAGATTTACGAAAAAGCCATCGGAATTAACCACTCCCCACCTTTAACGATAGGGAGGGGAGTTGTGTTTTTAATTAAGCAACCTTTTTAATGGGGTTGTCTAAATTTGGTTCATAAGTTCGCAACAAAGAATCCATACGATGTGGTAGTTCTGAAGCTCCAAAATCTGTCAAAATTGCCAAGATTTTTGTAATATTGGGCACGTCATCTTGAAGCTTTAAAACCAGAGCATCTACGACCGATTCCATAACCTCAACTATAGCATTGCAGTCCTCATCTCCAATGCCTCGATGATTAGAAAGCTTAAACAATGCCAGCCACAAATCACATAAAAAGTCGATACTGGTATTCATTGCACACCCCCAAAGATTTGTTCTCTCAAACAAGCTAATCCTCTAGATGTGATTTTTGTTGAAGGCAGCACCTTTTCTGTACCATCCGGTTTTTGAATGGTAATAGCAGGGCAATCCATGAATCCTTTCTTAATTTTATCCTGATAAGGTAACAGAGGCGCCCCTGGAGCCCGTCGATATACCCAATCATGTTTACGCAAGTAATCAGTTAAGTCCTTTGGTCGTACCTCTAACATCTTTGCTGCTTCAATAAGACCAAACAAACCATCAGAACGCTTTAAACCTTCCAAAGCTTTTGCTTTTGGTGCTAATTCTGCAATAACATGATCTTTTTGCTCTATTTGACTTTGTAAGTGATTCAAGACACCAAGCAATGCTTCCGGTTTGGAGTAGTCGACTTGCGGTGTTGCTACTTGTTTCAAAAGTCGTTCACATTTGATAAAGTATTGACGCGCTTCATGCCCTTTATCATTACGCTCTATCATTGAAAGATGTTTAGCCATGTCTAACGTAATGTAGTATTCTTTTACCTTTCCACCGTTTTCTAAATTTTTAGAAAGCGTTATAAAGTTTATATTTTCCAGAAACTTACATTCTTTAATGCGATTTTTAATCCAGTCTGCAAACTTTGATGTAATTCCTAAAAATGCGTGCAAATCACGCGCGTTAACAGTTTGAACAGTTTCCTGATCAATAACCTGTTCTCTAATTTCTATAAGAGTATTCATAATGAATTCCTTATGGTTAGACGTTTCTTAATGACACTCTAGAAAAGTGCCGGGCGCTAAGAAACACGGCCATAAGTCCGTCGTTACACTTTCCCCGCAAGGGTATTGTATAGCGTAACCACACCCGACAGATATTATTATATGCATGTAGCATATAATGAGTCAAAGTCTTTAATGTATAGGAGACTGATTATTTCGGTAACCAATCCGCTTATGGTTCTAAGGTGTTTCTTAGGCACCTGATTCGATTATTCATACTCCTACTATAATGTCAAGCAGTAATATTACATTTTTCTAAATTATATTAAGTACGTCTTTACTTTATTTGTCGACTCACTTTAAATTTCCACTTTACTTTTTTATTTATAGCGGAGGGGGAGGTAATGCTGGATACCCTTAATATAATTGCAATGATCGTGTGCTTGTTATCATTGCCAATGATGATTGTCGGACTCGTTTTAGTATGTATAAAGAAATGGCGGAAAAACGGACTGAAAACTCTTGGTATTGGAGCTTTATTATTTATCGGCTCTGCGATAGTAGGTGCTTCTGTACACAAAGACAAACCAAATCAAATTACACACAATAATGAAATTGTTACCTCCTCCTCGACTTCGTCAATAGATGTTGCTACTCAAAACGAAAGCGTGACTCAGGTACCAGCTGAGGATACTGATAAGCAAATTACCCCCACTCAAGTTAACAAACCAGACAAAGATGATGGATTAGGCTTTTGGGGATGGGGGTTGTTAATAATCCTCACTTTTTCTGCAGGTTCCGCTTTATATAATTATTATCTATACAGACGCAAAAAACATTTTGAACAACAAGTTGCGATGTTACAACCAGATATCCCTCCCTTTAATTTTTCCGAAGCATGTGAAATGTTTCAAGAACTTGATGCAAGTGAATATGATTATCGTCTAGCACCTAATGAAAAACTGTTGGGAGTTCAAGAATATGCTAATTTTGTTGGTAAACGTAGAGTAAATAAAATAGAACAAATGGTAGTTTTAGCACGTGGGCGTCTTTTGGTAACCGATCAAGCTATTGTGTTTGAAAGCTCTGAAAAGAATGAACGAACTACTTGGACGCGAATTGCATCAGTAGACATCACATATGAGGGATGTCGGGTTAATCGCCGCTCTGGTATACCATGGAACTACAAATTCACCGCTACTCCCCAATTTGCTGCAGTGGTTAGGGCTCTTGGGCAGCCTTATTGATTTTGAAACACACAAGACAAAGATTCCTCATTGTTTTATCTCCCGCAAGATAAGCTTATACATACCGGATTCAGAGGCTTGGACATCTGTGATCACGAAGTGCTCTTGAGAAGAGGGCGCTTTGCTGTTTTCAGGAGCCATCACAATAACACTATCTTCCGGTTTTGGTGGTAATCCTCCAATGTCATTGATACAAAGATCAAGTTCCTTTCTTGCAATTGTCGTGGGG
>NZ_JBHILU010000042.1:0-3470 GCF_042193495.1 Bartonella sp. TS82HLJMH
ACCCCTTCACCTATTACTTCTCAAAATTATGCTATCGCTTCAGGGGCTGCTGATCATAGTGCACTCATTAATAATGAGTGCATACCATTCTGATTGAAAAAAATATGACAAAAAGAAAAAAACGTGCAAAACGCGGTCGTCCACGGATTAAAGGATGTATCAGAGAACCAAATGGACGTATCTCACGAGCAAAAACACCGCATGAACCCATGGATAAATTGGCAATTGAAATGCGTGCCAAACGCTTTGACTTGACCATAGAAGAGGCTAAAAATCCGCTTTCCGGTACCTATATCGGGCGGCTTTATTTGCAAGGCGAAATCAATCAAGACCAATATGATGCTGCGCAAAAATATCTTGAAGTGAAAAATGACTATTCGTGTGCAAAAGGTTTGCCAAGTGCTGTTTATGATAAAATGCCCTCATCTTCTGATGAGACAGCAAAAGAAAAATGGATTAAATTTGCAACAGAACAGTTTTCAAACATGCAAGAGGCTATCAAAGAAGCACAACACCTCTATAGACAGTATAATCTTTATGCCGCGATACAACATCTTGTTATAGAAAACCAAACATTACCACATCTTGTTAGTTCTTTGCGTATTGCTCTAAATGCTCTCCAGAAGTATTTTTATCCAAAAAAATAAATGGTAAATGCTTTAACGTATAAACGATTTTTGGGAACGG
The DNA here is from genome assembly GCF_042193495.1 of Bartonella sp. TS82HLJMH. Lineage (NCBI taxonomy): Bacteria > Pseudomonadati > Pseudomonadota > Alphaproteobacteria > Hyphomicrobiales > Bartonellaceae > Bartonella > Bartonella sp. TS82HLJMH. The sequence continues at coordinate 688 of NZ_JBHILU010000042.1, forward strand.
AATATTTGCATCATTTGTTTGTAAAGCAGCATATTTAGGTAAAAAAATAAAAAAAACACAATATATTGATTTTTTTGTTGACAATATGTGAAAAGTCGTATTTAATGACGCTGCTGTACTGGTCGAATTGCGTCCAAAATTCAAAAATATCCTCTAAAAATTTAGTAAAATGTGATCTTGAAACGTGGCTAGAAAGCCCTGTTTTCTGGGTAATTCTGACTAATCTATTTTTCAAATAACAAAAATCAATAATTGACTAATGATGTCATTAATTATGACGCAAAAGGAGCAATGATGAAAGCTGTCATCACTAAGCCAATGTGTGTTGTTGGAGACAATAAAAGCACTGTTCGCTTTGAACCATCAACACCCAATAATCCATTTGTTGAAGTTTCCAATCAAGTCTACGCACGTCTCAAGCGCGCTAATGCTGTAAAACCTTTTGTTGGAGTCAAGACAACAGCAAAAACAGACAAGGCAGTTGAACAAATTAAGCAGATAAAACAAGAAGCCGTACAAACATCGTCTGAACCAGTGACAGAGGAAATTCCACTCGAACAGCCAAAAGCATCTAAAGCTTCTAAGTCATCAACACCTACTCCCAAAAAGGCTTAGAAGTTGAAGTTAATCATCCACCAAAAATGGTATCTTCAACAGGTGAAGGATACCTTCACCAGTCTTCAAGCACCACGCCTTAATTGGGCTCTGCGTAATGCTCTAAACACTGCAGCAAAACAAGTTGAACGCTTTACTGAAAAGCAAGTTGCAGACATCTCATCAGCCCAAATAAAGCGTATAAGAAGAGGTGTTTATATTAAAGAAAAGGCAACAGCAAGGTTTCTTGAGACAGATATCATTGGTTCTGGAACACCGATACCTCTTAAATTTTTTAAAGCAAAAGAAACAAAACGCGGCGTAACATACAAAATGTTTGGAAAGAAAGAAATCTTACCCCATGCTTTTATCAAAGGTGGGAGTTTTCCAAAGCGTGTTGAATTAAAAAAGCTGAATGGGAATGTTTTTCAAAGAGCGGATGGAGATCAATTCCCTATTGCAAAACAAGACGGACCCTCAATTGCTGGAGTGATGTCCAAACCAGAGATTGCAAGTGCTATTATAAAAAAAGCCAATGAGAGATTAATTGCCAATATACAGTACCAACTTGCTCGTCAAGAATATGCCGTCAATAAGAAAGCTAAATAATGTTCTTAAGCTATGTCATCACACTACTCACTTTAATTGTAATTTTTAAAGCAGATTATCACTTGCGCTTTGGTTTTCTCCAGAAAAAATGTAATAAAATCAATGCAAAAGGTACTTCCCAGCGGGTTGGCTTCGTTGCGGGGCAGGCGAGCGCGAACTATCGCTAGCGACAGAATTTTCAAATTGACTGTACATTGTACACTTAACTTATTGATAAATAATGATTTTAGTGTGTACAGTATGATATGTAAAATGTCTCCTTATCGCATTGAAGCCCGTTTTTCAGTTCGTGATGTAAAGCTTTCTTTCTTGGTACGCCGAAAGCCCCGTTCCTCAAGATGAGAAAAAAATCAAGGCAAGGAGCAACTATGAATAAGAAAACGCGTAAGGGTCTATCGGTTCGTGCGTTTGCAAAAAAGATGGGTGTTTCACATAATGCGGTGGTTTCTCGGATAAAGACAGGTAAATTTGATGCAGCTCTTTTTGAAGATGGTTCTGTCAATGAAGCGCTTGCCACAAGCATCTGGAATGAGAATCCAACAAAGCGCCCTGCTTCACTTTTAGCGCCTGATGGACAACCGCGAACAAAGATCAAACAAGCCTCCACAGATGGAGCCAACGAATACAAGATAAAACTGGAGCGAATGCAAGTTGCGCTAGCAAAAGAAAAGATTGCTCTGGAAAAGTTACGCGAAACAACTGTTGATCGTGAAGAAGTGAGAAAAGAAGCATGGAACTTTGGAAGAGCGCATCGAGATACAATGCTCAATTTTGCCTATCGCTTTGGTGCTGAAATTGCGGCGCAAGTGGGATGTGATGCTGCGAGCCTTATTGGAGCTATCGATCATCATATACGCAAAGCTTTAATGGAAAATGTCGTCCCTATTTCTTTTCACGATCCCAACATTTTAGAAGAGAATCCAGAACATGACAAATGATGCTTCTCCCCCATTCTCTGGTGCTGGGCTCTTTTTTTGCTATGCGAATGAAGGACGTCGTCCTGACCCGCCTTATACTGTTTCCCAGTGGGCTGATAAAAATCGTTATTTGAGCACAGTTACGAGTGCTGAGCCTGGATTATGGAGGACTATACGCACCCCCTATTTACGAGAGATCATGGATAATCTTTCTGTTTATGATCCGACTGAAACAACCATTGTGATGAAAGGGGCACAGGTTGGAATGTCGGAAGCAGCGTTGAACTTTTGTGGTTATGCCATTCATCATAGTCCAGGACCGGCACTGTATGTGATGCCGACAGTTGAGACAGCTAAGAAACTGTCAAAGTCTCGTCTTGATCCTATGATTTCAGCTAGCCCTGCTTTAAGTGAACGCATTGCCCCTGCTCGTGCACGAGACAGTGGAAATACAATGTTTTCAAAGGAATTTTATGGGGGAACGTTGATGATTACCGGAGCAAATAGTGCTGCTGGTTTGCGTTCTTCTCCTATTCGCTATTTGGTTTTGGATGAAGTCGATGCTTACCCATTGAATGTCGATAATGAAGGTGATCCGGTGATGATTGCTGAAAAGCGAACCTCAACCTTTGTGCAGAGAAAGATTTTTAAATTGTCCACACC
>NZ_JBHILU010000043.1:0-3450 GCF_042193495.1 Bartonella sp. TS82HLJMH
GGTGTGGACAATTTAAAAATCTTTCTCTGCACAAAGGTTGAGGTTCGCTTTTCAGCAATCATCACCGGATCACCTTCGTTATCCACACTGAGAGGATAGGCATCCACCTCATCTAAAATCAGATAACGAATAGGCATGGAACGCAAACCAGCTGCACTGTTTGCTCCTGTAAGCATCAATGCACCACCATCAAACTCTTTCGAAAACATTGTATTACCGCTGTCGCGTGCCCGCGCTGGGGCAATGCGTTCGCTTAAAGCAGGGCTTGCCATAATCATTGGGTCAAGACGGGTTTTTGATAATTTCTTCGCTGTCTCAACCGTTGGCATCACATAAAGGGCGGGTCCCGGACTATAATGAATGGCATAACCGCAGAAATTTAATCCTGCTTCTGACATGCCGATCTGCGCCCCTTTCATGACAATGGTTGTTTCAATTGGCACGTAAGAGGAAAGATTATCCATGATTTCACGCAAATAAGGGGTACGCTTTGTTCTCCAAAGCCCAGGTTCAGCACTTGCTACCGTGCTAAGGTACCTATTTTTATCCGCCCATTGCGAAACCGTATACGGTGGGTCTGGTTGTCGTGCGTTATTGGCATTGGCGAAAAATTCTTCGACTGCATTGTCATCCATTATTCGTTTCTTGCAAGTTCTCTAACTCTGGAGAATGAGGATCATGAAAAGGCACTGGAATATTAACCGCCTCAAGCAAAGCGGTTCTCATAGTATAATCAATAGCACCAATAAGGCTGGCCGCATCACATCCAACTTGTGCAGCAATGCTTGCACCAAAACGATGAGGAAAATTCAACATAGCATCACGGTGCGCTCTTCCAAACTCACGCGCTGCCTTTTTCATTTCTTCTCGATCAACAGTGGTTTCGCGCAATCGTTCAAGGGCAATCTTTTCGCTTTCAAGCGCAACTTGCATCCGCTCCAGTTTTATCTTGTATTCATTGGCTCCATCTGTGGAGGCTTGTTTGATCTTTGTTCGCGGTTGTCCATCAGGCGCTAAAAGTGAAGCAGGGCGTTTTGTTGGATTCTCATTCCAGATAGCTGTTGCAAGCGCTTCATTGACAGAACCATCTTCAAAAAGAGCTGCATCAAATTTACCTGTCTTTATCCGAGAAACCACCGCATTATGTGAAACACCCATCTTTTTTGCAAACGCACGAACCGATAGACCGTTACGCGTTTTCTTATTCATAGTTGCTCATTGCCTTTTTCTCTGCCATAAGAAGTAAGAGTTTACGGTGTTACGAATGATTGACAATCGGGTATAATCGGGTATATATTCCGGTATGAAAACAGATACACTCCAAATTACACAAGAATTATTGGCTCTCATTGCTGAAATTGATGAGTTCAAAGGGGCATGGCGCGCCCTTGGTACTCTTGCACCTGAGAGATTGAACGCTCTTCGTCATATTGCTACTGTTGAAAGTATTGGATCTTCCACACGCATTGAAGGGAGTAAGTTAACAGACCGCGAAATCGAACAGCTTTTGGTAAACTTAGAAATTAAACATTTCAAGAGTCGTGATGAACAAGAAGTTATCGGTTATGCCAAGGTTATGGAAACAATCTTTCAATCTTGGAGTGATATTTCTATTACTGAAAATCATATTAAACAACTTCATCGTGATCTTCTGTGCAATAGTGAGAAAGATCAACGACATCGAGGTGAATATAAGACTTTACGCAATGATGTAGCAGCATTTAATTCTCAAGGGAAAATGGTTGGCATTGTTTTTGAAACAGCTACACCATTTGATACACCATACCGAATGCAAGAGCTTATTACTTGGTTCAATAAAACCAATGAATTAAAGGATCTTCATCCTTTACTTACGATTGGTATTTTTAATGTTACATTTTTAGCTATTCATCCTTTTCAAGATGGAAATGGGCGTTTAAGCCGTATCTTAACCACCCTGCTTTTGTTACAAAAAGGTTATGTTTATGTACCATATTCATCACTTGAAAGCATTATTGAGAATAATAAAGAAAGCTATTATTTAGCTCTGAATCAGACTCAAAAAACAATTTATACTAAAACACCCAATTGGGAACCTTGGATACTCTTTTTTTTACGTGCTCTACAAAAACAAAAACGCCAATTAGAAATAAAAATAGAGAGTGAAAAAAATGCTCTTTTTTCCTTATCTGAATTGGCTCTTAATATTCTTGATTATGTGCGTAATCACGGACGAGTTACAACCCGCGATATGGTGCGTGAGGTTGGTGCAAGCCCTAATACACTTAAAGTAACTTTTACATCATTAGTTGAAAAAGGCCTTTTGATACGTCATGGTGGTGGACGATCAACTTGGTATAGCGCACCTTAATTTTATTGCCTTCTTAACCCCCTCCCCATTTTGAGAACGGGGAGGGAAGATGTGTTTTTAAATCTAAGCGGCTTTTACGACAGATCTTTCTAAGACTTGTTTTGCTTCTTTAATTAAAGCTTTATAATGTTTGATCTCTTCTACCAACGTAAAGGCTTTAACAAGATGCATATGGAGTGGACCATAAATGTAAACAGCCTTTTTAGTTGGAGACATTTTATCCCAATCTTTTGGGAAAGCAAAACGTATATCATCACAATAATCAACAGATTGGCTTTTTAGTTTCTTTTCACATTCAATAAAATAACGGCGTGCTTGACGTCCTTTCTCGTTACGTTCAACCATGGAAAGCTCTTTCGCCATGTCTAGAGTGATATGATATTCTTTACTTATAACATTTTTACGTTTCCCAATTTTGGGAAGCGTTAAAATACAGTCCTTTCCCTCTTCAAATGCATACTGATTAATGCGGTTCGTAATCCAAGTAGCAAAACGTTTTCCTATTGCCAAAAATGTATGTAATTCACGTGCATTCACTGTCTGAACGACATCACCATCAATCGTAGTTTGATGTAAGTCAATTAAATATTGTGCCATGATTTGGCTCCTATGTGCTTAAAGGTTTTCTATTGACATTCTAAAAGATGCCGGGTGCTAGAAAACACGGCACATAGCCCGTCGTTATGCTTTCCCCACAAGGGTATTGTATAGCATAACTACACCCGACAAAGTTATTATATGCGCCTAACATACAATGAGTCAAAGTCTTTAATGTGCGGAAGACTGATTATTTCGGCAACCAATCCGCTATGTGTTTAAGGTGTTTTCTAGGCACCTGATTCGAAAATAGACATTGACGCAACAATGTCAAGAATAAAAATAATTTTTATCTAAAAATAATGACATACTGTACAGTGTACATATTGAAATTGTTATTTATCAATGAGTTAAGTGTACAATGTACAGTCAATTTGAAAATTCTGTCGCTAGCGATAGTTCGCGCTCGTCCGCCCCGCAACGAAGCCAACCCGCTGGGAAGTACCTTTTGCATTGATTTTATTGTATTTTTTCTGGAGAAAACCAAAGCGCAAGTGATAATC
>NZ_JBHILU010000044.1:0-1437 GCF_042193495.1 Bartonella sp. TS82HLJMH
GGTAAAGGTTTTAATGGTCTGGGTTGAAGTTTTGTTGATTGAAACATTAAAGCCTAGCTTTTTTTTCATCCAATTAGGCATCCAGCTGGTTAATTTGCTTATCATGCCGCTAAACCAATCAGACAAAGCATTCCATTGGCTTTTGATACCTTCCCAAAGCCCGTTAATCAGATTGGTTCCTACTTCCATTAAATCGACACCAAACAGCCATTCAATGAGTTCATTGATTTTTTTCGAAATCCAAGTCAGTGGTGAAAAGTTTTTAAAGAACGTCAAGAGGTTATTGAAAACGTTACTACATAAGCTCGCAAAAGAATTCCACAAGTTGCTTATGAAGCTTACTACCGTATCCCAATTTTTGTAGAGCAGATATCCAGCAGCAACAAGGGCTGCTATGCCGGCAGCGATCCAGCCGACAGGTGTGGTCATGATTGCGATACCAAGCGATATAAAAGCAGAACCAACGGCAGTTATTGCCGAAATCAGTGTACCTACAAGAGTTAAAGCAAGACTGGCAACTGCAGAAGCAGCTGAGGCTAATGCTGAAAGCAGTGATCTTCCCAGAGTAGCAGAAAATCTAATAAAAGCTTTATCTGCTGCGATTATTTTTGAGAGCAGGGATTTTCCAAGATTTGCAGCCAGACCGGTAATTTTAGAACCAACGGAAGTGAAGGCTGAAAGCACTGGTCCTGAAAGAGCGAAAGCAAGCCTGATAAAAACTGCGCTTACTATGGCTAGTGATGTAAGCAGCCAGCCATTGATTTTGTCCCAATTTTTGTAGAGCAAATATCCAGCGCCTACAAGAGCTGCGATGCCGCCAATTAGCCACCCGATAGGTGTCGTCATAATTGTGATACCAAGGCTAACAAACGCTGCTCCTACTGCGGCTAATGCGGCAATGAGTGGACCAAAAATGAACGAACCAAGTGCCACAAGTCCTACCTTGAAAAGGGTTATTTCACCAATCAGAGGTTCTAGCCATTGGAACCAGCCTTTAATTCTCTCTGTGAGATCACTGATGCCTTTTCTTAAATCGGAGGTAGGATTAAGCAAATCATTAAAGACTTTTTTTACGCTTTTAGCCCATCCAGCAACGGTTGTTTGAATGAGGTCGCGGTTTTCATCAATCAACTTTGAAAAACCGTCAATCATATCATTAATCACGGGCATGAAACGGGCGCCAATAAAGCTCGCGATACCGCCTATTTTTTTCTTAAAGGCTCCCATTTTGTCACTTAAGTCCGCTGCATAGCGTGCGACATCAGCACCTATGAGCCATTTTCCTTTCCGCGCCTTTGCAAACAGCTCTTTGATAGGCGCCATTCCTTGCGCAAGCATGGCGGCCATTTCCTTGCCATCACCACCAAACAGCAGGGCAGCAATATGCTGTCTTTGTGCTTGATTTTTCATCTTACTCATCTTGTCGGTAATTTCTTC
>NZ_JBHILU010000044.1:1537-3134 GCF_042193495.1 Bartonella sp. TS82HLJMH
CCCAGATGCATGGTTTTCATGGTGAGGGCAGCTACACTTGCCACAAGACCACCACCAGCAAGCCCTAAGACACCGGTAAAGACCGAAGCACGGCTTGCCGCCACTCCAAGAGCACTTTGAACGCCATGAAGGCTTTTTGTCATGTTTTTGACAGCAGCAGAAAAGCGCGGAATACCCAAACTATGTGAGAGTGTTTTAGACAATGTATCGAATTTTTTTTGTACACGTTTAAGAGGCGCGGTGAGTTTGTCTTCAAGAGACAGTTTCACCTTTGCATCAGCAACTTTTTCACTCATTTTGTCTTATACCTTTCTACTGCTTGTTTTCGCCAGAATATGAGTTCTTGCGGTTCCATTTCCATCATCTTTGAAAGGGACCAATGAAAAACAATGGCAATATCGGCTATGAGTTTCGCGGCAGTTTCCCAGTCGAGGTATCCCGCCGCTTGATAAAAGACTCTAAAATCTCTCCAATGCTCGACAAGTCATTAATATCGAGTTCTCCAACCGCTTCATGTGCCCATCCAGAAAGGCGTGCAACCATAGCAATTGTTTGCTCTATGCCTTCTTTTTTGTCGATTGCTTGCACATCTTTTGTTTTGGGGCGATGTAAGGTGATTTCGGTATGCTCTTTTCCTTCAAAGGTAACCGGTACAAGTAATTTATGTGTAATGCTTGTTTGTACTGTCATTTTTATAATCCTATGTTTTCTCTATGATCTGCTAATTGATTGACGCCATTGAATTTTCTGATGAGGTTGAGGGCGTCTATCTCAACAATTTCAACGTCCTTCTGGACATATTTGAAATACTGTAATGTGAATGTTGCTGTGGATGTTGCTTTGCTCCCCGGTTGCCATTCTGCCATTTCAAAGCCTTTGCATAGTCCTCTCATGGTAATGACAACACCTTCTGCGGGTGTGCCTTGCGCTTGCATTGAACTTCGTAATGAAATGTCGACATCAGTGCGCCCCAACAGTGCCATTAACTCTGGAGAGCAATCAGAAATGGTCATGCTAAGTGTGAGAGTTTCAAGACCAAGATCAACTTCAATGGAGGAGTCCATGCCTCCGCCACGATAACTTTCAACAACCAAGTTCAAATTCGGTAATGTTACGCTTTCACATTTTGCTTGATAGGGAATGCCGTCGACAAAAATGTTAAAATATTTCAAAACTCTTGGTAAAACGGGGATAGCCATTAAAAAATCTCCTCTAAATAATCATTCACAATGCGTGAACGGAATGTGATGTGTTCTGCTGGTGTTGTTGGTGTGAATTCGACATTGAAATAGACTCTGCCGCTTTCAATAGCGCTTGCTGTATTCAACTCTGGATCAGGCGTACAACGCCCACCAAGAATGGCGCCTTGTGCTTTTAAATCACGCAAATAGGCATTGACGCTTTCACTCACGTCATGCATGTAGGTTTTTTTGATATTGCGGTCGACAGCCCATAGATGCCCGCGCAAAATGGCGTCATTGATCATATCTGCGGTTCTCACCACCGATAAGAAAGCAAACTTTGTATCGCTTGAAAGGGTGCGATTACCCCAAAGACGATAACCATTTTCGCGGATAATTGTTGTGATGTTTTGTTC
>NZ_JBHILU010000045.1:0-3061 GCF_042193495.1 Bartonella sp. TS82HLJMH
GAAGAAGCTTCAGAAGATCTCGATGCGCTTACGAGATCCGCTCGTAAAGCTAAACAAACCAGTGTAACTTTTGGAAACCCAAAGGAAGGCACTGTTGCTTTGCGTAATGTTGGAAGTGGTAAAATTGCAGAAGATTCAACCGATGCAATCAATGGTTCCCAGCTTCATTCACTAGGTAATAACGTTGCTACCTATTTTGGTGGTGGCGCTAAGTATGAGAATGGAGAATGGGTAGCTCCTGCTTTCAAGGTTAAAACTGTCAAGGCTGATGGTGCTGAAATTGAAGACAAAAGCTATAGTGATGTTGCCTCTGCCTTTGAAGGTGTAGGTACTTCATTCACGAATATTACAAATGAAATAAAAAAAGAAATTGCCACTGTTCAAGGTGATGCCTTGTTGTGGAGCGAGTCTGATAAGGCCTTTGTAGCGACGCATGGAGAAGAAGATAGCAAAACAAATAGCAAAATTACATCTCTTGCAAATGGAGCAATTGATAAAAGCTCAACGGATGCAGTAGCGGGTAATCAGCTTTATACTCTAGGTAGTAGTGTTGCTACGTATTTCGGTGGCGGCGCTGGTTATAAAGATGGCGCTTTTACAGGTCCTACTTATAAATTATCTCAGATTTCTAAAGATGGTTATGTAACAGACAATTCTTTCACAGAGGTAGGAAAAGCGTTTGAAGGTCTTGATACAAATATCAAGAATGTGAATCAACGTATTAAAGATGTTTCTCAGGGTGTTGCTCAGGATTCTTTATTATGGAGCAAGGAGGAAGAAGCTTTTGTTGCGAAACATGGAGAGAATAAAAATAGCAGCAAGATTACATCTCTTGCAAATGGAGACATTTCTGTAACCTCAAGTGATGCAGTAGCGGGTAATCAGCTTTATACTCTAGGTAGTAGTGTTGCTACGTATTTCGGTGGTGGCGCTGGATATACGAATGGAGAATGGAAAGCTCCAAGTTTTACAGTTAAGAAATTTAATGCAGAAGGTGAAGAGACTGAGGAATCTTATAGCGATGTAGCAGCCGCCTTTGCTGGTGTAAGCAATTCTATTAAAGATGTTCATAATGAAGTGAACAATCAAATTAACAAAGTGGTTGGAGACAGTCTGGTTAAGCAAGATCAATTGGGTTTGATTACGATTGGTAATGAAAGAGGCGGTAATAAAATCACTCTCACAAACCGTGACGGTATGACACGGATACTTACTGGCGTGAAGGCTGGAGACATTTCTGCAACCTCAACGGATGCAGTAGCGGGTAATCAGCTTTATTCATTGGGTGATAAGGTTGCTACGTATTTTGGCGGTGGCGCTAGCTATGAGAATGGCGCATGGACAGCTCCAAGTTTCAAAGTTAAGACTGTCAAGGATGATGGTAGTGATGTTGAAGAAAACAGCTATGAGACTGTAGCGGAAGCCTTTGAGGGTGTTGGTAGTTCTTTCACGAACATTCATAACGAGATTAACAAGGAGATTAGCAAAGTCGTAGGCGATAGCCTTGTTAAGCAGGATGAAAAGACAAAGGTTATCAATATTGGTGGCGAAAAAGAAGGTACGAGCGTCAGTATTGCTAATAAGACTGGTGCGGATCGGATTCTTTCTGGGGTAAAAGAAGCAGCGAATGACAATGAAGCGGTTAACAAAGGACAGCTTGATAAAGGCTTAAAAGATCTTTCGAACAGTCTTCAGTCTGATGATTCAGCTGTTGTTCATTATGATAAAAAAGGTGATGACAATAATGCTATTGATTATGCGAGCGTGACTTTTGGTAAAGGGAAAGATTCTGCAGCTGTAGGTCTTCATAATGTTGCTGATGGTAAGATTGCCAAGGGTTCACATGATGCAATCACGGGTGGACAGGTTAACGCAATCGGTGAGGATGTTGCCAAGTTTTTAGGTGGAGGTGCTGCATTTGGCAGCGGTTCGTTTGATGGACCAACCTATAAATTGTCTCATGTTGATACAGATGGTAAGATAGAACAAAAATCTTATAAAGATGTTGGTACAGCTTTTGAGGGGATTGATACGAATATCAAGAATGTAAACCAGCAGATAAAGAATATTTCTCAAGGTGTTGCACAGGATTCTTTGTTATGGGACAAGGATGCACAGGCCTTTGTTGCAAAGCACGGAGAGAAAGCGGAAAGAAAAAATAGCAAAATTAAGTATCTTGAGGATGGTGAATTTTCAGTAGGGTCAAAAGAAGCGGTGAATGGTTCCCAACTTTATTTGGTGAGTAGTGCATTCTCTAATTATTTGGGTGGTGGTGCTGGATACAAAGAAGGTAAGTGGACTGCTCCTAATTTCAAGATTGCGCAATTTAGTGCCGATGGTACTGTTGGTGAAGAAAAGGGGTATAATAATGTTGCCAGTGCTTTTGCTGGTGTGAATACTTCTTTTACGAACCTTAATCAGGAAATTATTGATGTAAAGAACAGTATTCTTGTTACGCAAGAAGAGGGGGTAAGTCTGTTCAGAATTGGTGATAGAGGCATTCGCCTTGGTAAGTCAGCAGGTGTTATCAATATTGGTAAGGGAACCGGTGGTACTGAAATCAGTGTTTTGAATAAAGACAATGCTAATAGGAAAATTTCTGGTGTAGAGGCAGGTAATCTCTCCGTAGACTCAACGGATGCCGTAAATGGTTCACAACTTTATTCAATGGGTGATAAAGTTGTGACGTATTTTGGAGGAGGAGCAGCATTTAATGGTACTTTCACAGGCCCTACCTATAAATTATCTAAGATTTCTGAAGATGGTGCAGCAGAAAAAACTAGCTATGATAATGTTGGAAGTGCTTTTGAAGGTCTTGATACAAATATCAAGAATGTGAATCAACGCATTAAAGATGTTTCTCAGGGTGTTTCTCAGGATTCTTTATTATGGAGCAAGGAGGAAGAAGCTTTTGTTGCGAAACATGGAGAGAATAAAAATAGCAGCAAGATTACATCTCTTGCAAATGGAGACATTTCTGTAACCTCAACGGATGCGGTGAATGGCTCTCAGCTTCATTCATTAGGCGATAAGGTTGCTACATATTTTGGCGGTGGAGCTA
>NZ_JBHILU010000046.1:0-3060 GCF_042193495.1 Bartonella sp. TS82HLJMH
TCAACAGCCCGCCGTAAATCCCCCTCAACCTGTTGCAAAGCAATTGCCACACGCCGTTGCGCAACCGGCTCCATCTTCGCCAACTTCAACAACTGCGCTTGATTATCTGCCAAGGCTGTCCCCCGCAAAACAGAGCGTAATTCTGGCTGTAAATGCTGGGCAATACAGTTGAGACGTTTCACGACATCTTGAGAGAAACCAATGCGGTCCGCCACATGTTTAGCAAAAGATAAAGTTCTCCTCTTGCCATCTTCTCCCTCCATTTGAGCAATAGGGTCAACTTGACCCAATTGCTTTAAATGTGCATCACCTCCGATCAAAGGTGCAACTTGCACCTTTGATTTTTCATCCCCTTCACACCCAATTTCATGATGCTCTGAAGAACCATCATTTGGCAAAGGTGCAACTTGCACCTTTGCCACTTTGTCCTTTGTATATTGATTACCACCGATCAAAGGGTAATGTTTACCCTTTGATTTTCTGTCGCCACCACGTTGAATCTCCCCATACTTCTTTTCCCACAATTCGCGGTAAGTCTGGACAAAAAGCGCACGGTCAATAACAGACAATTCATTGCGAAACAGATTTTCAGCCACTTCTAAAAGCGCGGCATTGTCCTTATCAGCCTGCACCACAACGGCATCAATGTCACTATAGCCCAAAAGCTCCGCAGCACGCAGCCGATGCGCACCAGCAATAAGCGTGTAATTACCCTCTTTAGCATTGGGGGTATGGCGCACCGTAATCGGATTCATCAATCCCTCCCGCGCCATTGATTGCGCAAGTGCCTTGGCATGCTCATCATCCACAGGGCGTATACGCTTCGGTACCACAATCACATCAAGAGCAAGCTTTTGAAACTGTGCCATCACGCCGCCGCCTTTCTGATCTCTTTAAAGAATAAATCCATCGCACGCCCCGCCCATCTTTGATAAGCTTTCGCAAAAACTGGTTCCATTAACCGCCGGTTAATCACCTGCAGTGACAGAGAAATAGAAGTCCGCTGCCGTGCTTGTATGGCAACAATACGCCGCCGCGGCACCTCAAACTGATAATGCAAGATATGAATAACAATCTGCCGTGCTAACGCCGCATCAAATAAGCCATGCGGAGGGTCAATAATATACCGGATCGGCAGATGCTTAAATCCACCACTCACTGCCTTAAAAGAACAGGCAAGCATCGCTTCTAACCGTTCAACTTCTGAATAAGGATTAACGATATCGTTTCTGACATCTGGGGTCCATAAATTACAAGCAGCAACCATAACCACCTCCAATAAAGCTAATCTGATCACCACCTATGGAAAACAAAACTACCCAAACGGCTGTTCTATGATGCAACTCTATGCAATTTATCTTGCCTATTTCGTACTGATCTTTAGACATTGATAAACCTTTTTATCTTATGGTATTTAAATTCATGGCAAATGCGCAAAAACGCAAAGCCGTGTAACGAAGTTTAAGCAGCATTACCGCGCAAAGCAGAATGCGCACGCGAATCTGTGTTGGCATGTTTTGCTGCTTTAAAAATGCGACGGCGACTTTTGGGGTAGCGGTCGCTAAAAACCTGCTCGACGGGCAAACCGATAAAATCGGCAATAGCGCGTTCGGCTTTCTCGTTAGACCGTGTCCAGATATGTTGAACACTGGATGACGAGAGTTGATAAGCTTTCGCGAGCTCCGCCAAGGTCATGTTACGGCGGCGTAGCTCGGCTAAAATACTATGGCGATCCCATACTTGTGTGATAGTCATAAACTTCGCTCCTGCTTTAAACGGATGCTCCCACATCCGTTTTTTGTGGGGTTAATTGTAAAATATCTGCCCTCTATATCGGGCGGTAATAACAGTTAAAACCATTTTACGGGTTTGTCAACCCGTAAAATGGTCTTAATGGGTATTTTTTTGGCACGTTTAGAAACAGAACCTAAAACACCATTGGCAAAACGCCTACGTGAAATAAGACGAATCCTCGGAAACGAAGAACGCGGTGCTTTTGCCAAATCTCTTAATTTGGCAAAAAATACGCTTGCAAATTATGAGCTTGGTATAAATGAGCCACCAGCATCTATCGTAATTGCCTATCACAAAATTTATGGCGTAGACTTTCATTGGCTTCTCACTGGAGAAGGCGAAATGTTTACAGACATGGAAAAGGCGAAAGCAGCTGGTTTTAAACCACAAACTATCCCTACTGGTCTCATGAAAAAGCTTGGTCGCGTGGCTTATACAACCTATCGCGATGCTAAAATAAAACTCCCCCCTGAAGATATAGCGGAACTCGCGGCAGAGCTTTGTATAAAGTTGCAAGAGCTTGTTCAAGACATCAACGATAGCGAAGAAGTAGAGGCAACTTTCCCTCTTCTTAAAATTCATTTAAAGCGTCAAATAGAGGCTGAAAAAGAACACTCCAAAGCTGCACAAAATACGGCTTAATGCTACTCTAAAATGAATGGGGGAATCTCTTTTTTAAATCCTGTAATTTAAAACGAGACTCAATATGAATAAGGAGCATTTTTGGCACGCCCCGAACTAGAACCTAAAACACCATTGGCAAAACGCCTGCGTGAAATAAGACGAATCCTCGGAAACGAAGAACGTAGTATCTTTGCGCAACGGCTTAATTTACAACGTAATACCCTTGCCAATTATGAAATTGGAGCACACGAACCAACATGCTCAACAATTAACGCCTATTATACGGCCTATAACATTAATCCTCATTGGCTCGTTACGGGTGAAGGTGAAATGTTTAGTGACATGGTAAAAGCGAAAGCAGCTGGTTTTAAACCACAAACTATCCCTACTGGATTGATGAAAAAACTCGGTCGCATAGCTTATACAACCTATCGCGATGCAAATATAAAGATCCCTCCTGAAGATATAGCGGAACTCGCGGCGGAACTTTGTATAAAGTTGCAAGAGCTTGTTCAAGACATCAACGACACGGAAGAGGTCGAGCTCACCTTGCCTCTTTTAAAACTGCATTTAAAGCGTCAAATAGAGGCTGAAAATGCACATCCAGAAACTACATAAGATACAGCTTAATGCCCCTTTAAT
>NZ_JBHILU010000047.1:0-2803 GCF_042193495.1 Bartonella sp. TS82HLJMH
CAATCCTTTTGCACATAGGTAATTGTTTTTCACTTCAAGATATTTTTGCGCAGCATCATATTGGTCTTGATTGATTTTGCCTTGCAAATAAAGTCGCCCGATATAGGTGCCGGAAAGCGGATTTTTAGCCTCTTCTATGGTCAAGCCAAAGCGTTTAGCACGCATTTCAATTGCCAATTTATTCATGGGTTCATGCGGTGTTTTTGCTCGTGAGATGCGTCCATTTGGTTCTCTGATACACCCTTTAATTCGAGGACGACCACGTTTTGCATGTTTTTTTCTTTTAGCCATATTTTTTCAATCAGAATGGGACGCTATCGTTAAGAGCTGTTCTATAATCTTGAGCACCTGAAGCGATAGCATAATTTTGAGAAGTAATAGGTGAAGGGGTAGGGGATGCCGATTGATCTTTTTTGGCATCAAGCAAATACAACTCGCCTTTGAATTGTGGTAAGACAATCTCTGTTGTATAACGGTCATGCCCATTTTTATCTTGCCATTTGCGTGTCTGTAATTTTCCTTCTATGTAAACCTTTGAACCTTTGTTGAGATATTGAAGTGCAATTTTTGCCAAATGTGGATTAAAAATCACAACTGAATGCCATTCTGTTTTCTCTACTTTTTGATTGGTTTTTTTATCTGTATAGCTCTCAGAAGTCGCTATACTAAAATTAACTATTTCTGCTCCAGAATTCATTGTTTTGCTTTCGGGATTAGCACCAAGGCGCCCGATTAACGTCACTTTATTTAGCATATTTGTAGCCCCATTAGATTTGCAATTTATACATGAAAAATCTTAGCATAATTTGCGTATTTATTCAATTATTTCAGTTTATTAATAACAGTTTTTTAATGTATTACATTATAATATTATTTGACAAATTATTCATCAAAAAACCATGTCACACAAATGGCACGGCTTTCTTATTTCTGCTTTTAACTTTTCAATAAATATCCTTTCATTAAGAGTCTGTATCAAACTTTTTTGTTCGATTTGTTGTTGACTGTCGAACCTTTTTGTGCGATATTCATTTTATGCAGAAAGGGGAGGCTAAATGAAACGAGAAGCACTGCTTAGAGAATTACGTAAAGAAGCCAGAAAAAGAGGCATTCATTACAGTGAAGCTCCTGATGCAGGTAAAGGGTCACATTATTTGGTAACTTTTGGAGACAAGACAACCGTTATAAAATCTGGTGAATTGACCCCACTTTACGTGAAAATAATAAAAAAGCAGTTGGGGGTATGAGTTATTCTCTCAACGGCTTTAATTTTTCGTTTTAAAAGCATTTCGATTATGGCGAGGAGACCTAAACATGGAATACACGTATCAAGCAAAACTGGAATCTGATCCAGATGGTGGTTTTATTGTAACCTTTCCAGATGTACCAGAAGCAATAACAGCTGGAGAAAATAGAGCAGAGGCATTAGAGAATGCTGTTGAAGCTTTAGGGTTAGCATTACGGAGCTATCCTATGCGTGGTTTGCCTTTACCAATGCGACAACAGTATAAAGACCTTGTAGAGGTTACGGTAGATGCGTGGAATGCTCTTAAGCTCGCAGTGGTAGAAGCCTTTAATGAAGCAAATATCACAAAAACAGAATTGGCACATCGTTTGGGTAAAAAAGAAACAGAAGCAAGACGCATTCTTGATCCCAATTATCCAACTAAGCTTCAAACATTAGAGCAAGCACTGAGCGTTCTTGGCAAGCAAGTCGTTATTACAATCAAAAACGCGGCGTGAAACATCCTCTCCACTCTGAAAGTGGAGAAGATGAGATCATATTTTAAACTAAGCGGCTTTTACGACAGATCTTGCTAGAACCTGTTTTGCTTCTTTAATGAGAGCTTTGTATTTTCTGTTTTCTTCATCTACTCTGAAGGCATCAAGAAGACGCATATGAATAGGACCTAAAAGATATAAAACTTTTTCGCCAGCGTTCATACCTTCCCAATAGCTTGGCAAATCAAAGCGTGTATCATTATCATAATCAACAGATTGGCTTTTTAGTTTCTTCTCACACTCAATAAAATAACGGCGTGCTTGACGTCCTTTCTCGTTACGTTCAACCATGGAAAGCTCTTTTGCCATGTCTAGGGTGAGATGATATTCTGTACTTGGACGACCGCCTTTAGGTTTCGGTAAATTTTTACCGAAACTCACAAAGCCTTGATTTTCTTGAGAGGCATTAGGTTTTACTAAATTTTTAGTAAAACTCACAAAGTCCTTATTTTCTAGGAAACCATATTCTTTAATACGATTAATAATCCAATCGTTAAAACGAGATGTTACCTTCAAAAACGTATGCAATTCACGTGCATTGACCGTTTGAACAATTTCCTGATCAATTGTTAGTTCTTTAATTTCTATGAGAGTGTTCATGTGAACTCCTGTTCGATTAGACGTTTTTGATTGACACTCAATAAAGAATGCCGGGTGTTCAAAAACACGGCGAACAGTCCGTCGTTACGCTTTCCCCATAAAGGGTATTGTATAGCGCAACTACACCCGACAATGCCATTATATGCGTGTAACATACAATGAGTCAAAGCCTTTAATGTGCGGAAGAAAAATTGTGTCGGCAATCTATCCGCTATTCGTTTAAGGTGTTTTTGAGGCACCTAATATCGAAAATATACATTACAGGAATAATGTCAAGCGGCTTCCGATAGTTTTTTTATGCTCTTGTTGATTTCATCTATGAACGTTGAGAAGAGACAACGCCGTTTAATCTGAACAGTTTTATAAAATCGGAAATTTTACTTTTGGTTTTTAACTGAGCACTGTAGTGTGTAAATAGATA
>NZ_JBHILU010000048.1:0-2792 GCF_042193495.1 Bartonella sp. TS82HLJMH
AAATGAATTCTTAATTTTTCTCGTCTCATGGAGGCGATAGAGAATGTCTTCGCCCATTTAAAACAGTGGATTTCAAAAATTAGCCCTTGAATTAGCTTGTTTTATGGATTTTACGATTCTAATGACGTATACTTAATGCGACAAACTTCGGAATTTTCGTCCTTTAAAGACGGGAAAGAAGTCAGATTTTTGTTAAACAACACGATTGCTTGTCTTGTATAGATCAGGGGGGGGATAATGAGAACAAATTTAAGTGGTCGCGTAAAAAATACGTCTTTACCAAAAACGCATGCTCTACTACCTCTTTTTGAAGCAGTTGTGAACTCCATTCATTCTATTGAAGAAACAGGAAACGATTTTTCCTCAAGTCACATTACAATCTCAATCATAAGATCAGAGCAAGCTTTACTACCACTTAAAGGCACTGAAAAACTAAACAAAACAGAAATTGTAGGTTTTAAAATAACCGATAATGGTACAGGCTTTAATGAGCATAATTTTCAATCATTTGAAACTTTAGACTCAGATTATAAGGTAGAAAAAGGTTGCCATGGTATAGGACGACTTTTATGGCTTAAAGCTTTTAATAATATAAAAATCAGAAGTATTTATAAAACAGATGAAGGGTTAAAAGGGCGTGAATTCTCATTCGACGCTGACTTTGGTATAAAAGCATTACGCGAATTTCAAGATAATTGTACAAAAAGAGAAACTGTTGTTGAATTAAAAGATCTGAAAAAAGATTATAAAAATAACATTCCCAAAAAGCTACAATCTATTGCAAATGCACTCTTAGAACATTGTCTCTGGTTTTTTGCAAGAAACGGCAGTTGTCCCTCTATAACCATTGAAGATGGCTCTGAAAAGATATTGTTGAATGATCTATATAAACAATGCATACATGAAGCAGTTTCTAATGAAGAAATAGAAATTGGAGATTATAACTTTTCTATTATGCATATTAAATTTAGAAACTTACCTTTAGATAATCATATTTTATTTTTTTGTGCAGGCAATAGAGTTATCACAGAAAAAGTATTATCTCAGAACATTCCTGGTATGCAAGCAAAGCTGCGAGATGATATAGGTGAATTTATCTACTCTTGCTACGTAAGCTCTCCTTTTTTGGATGAAAGAGTACGTTCTGAAAGAATAGGCTTTAATATTCAAGAAAATTCTACAGAGTTGTTTGAGAAGGTAGAGATATCATTTGATATGATACAGAAAGCTATATTCCCTAAAATTCAAAAACATTTAGATAAAGAATTAAAGCAAAACATTCAAAACAGTAAGAAAATAATTGAAAAATTCGTAGCTGAAAAATCACCACGTTACCGTACAATTCTAAAACATTTAACTGAAAATGACTACATAGCTTCTCCCTCAAGTTCTGACCAAAGCTTAGAGCTTTTCCTTCATAAACATCTTACTAAATTAGAAGAAAAGGCTTTAAAAGAAGGTCATGATATTTTGCAAGCTGAACAAAACGAAAATTATGAAGAATACCTAAATAAAGTTAGCGCATATGTAGAAACTGTAAATGATCTTAATCGCTCCGATCTGATAGGTTACTTATGCCACAGAAAAGTTATCTTAGATCTTTTAGAAAACGCCTTAAAGAAAAGCGATAAAGGTTACGCTAAAGAAAATGTTATTCACAAACTCATAATGCCAATGAAGTGTGATTCCAATGACATTTCTATGGATAATTGTAATTTATGGTTGATAGATGAAAAGTTAGTTTTTCATGATTATTTAGCTTCTGACATCTCATTGAAAGCAATGCCTATTACAGGTGCTATAGAAGATAAAAGACCTGATATATGTGCCTTAAATGTATACGACAAAGCTCTTTTAATATCAAATGAAGAGCCCATGAAATTAGCGTCTCTTTCTGTAATAGAAATTAAACGCCCAATGAGAGATGATGCACAATCGGGAACGGAAAAAGATCCTATTAAACAAGTGTTGGACTATCTAGAAAAAATTAGAGAAGGTGATGTACAAACATACAATGGTCGTCCTATAAAAGACTCTCTTAATATACCTGGTTATTGTTATATTATCTGTGATTTAACTGATAGTATAAGAGAGTGTTGCAAACACTCGAATTTAAGAATAACAGGTGATAACATGGGGTATTTTGGATATAACGAGAATTATAAAGCTTATATAGAAGTGATTTCATTTGATAAGCTTGTAGATAATGCCAAGAAAAGACATCGGTTATTTTTCGATAAGATGAATTTGCCAATAAAATGACCTATCCCCTCCCCGCTTTTGAAACGGGGGAAAAGAGATTATATCGTAATCTATCCGCTAATCGTTTAAGTGTTTCTTAAATACCTGACTCGACAATAGACATATTATCAAGCCTCTCCTGATATAAATGCAGCCCACTGTTCCAAGAGAACATGTCGCTGTTCTAAAAAGTCTGTTCGCATATAAGCCTTTGTCACTGAACTCCCAACTGAATGGGCAAGAACAGTTTCGGCAATCTCAAATGGTGTTGACGTTGTCTCTGCTATCCAATCCCGTAAGCTTGAACGAAAACCATGGGGACGATAAGTCAAACCACAAACTGTCATATATTTTGCCATGCTTGCATCAGAAATTGGCTTGCCGGTAAGACCAGAAAAGAGAAAACCATTTTTTTCAAAGGGGAGAGTTTTTTCAATAACTCTCAAAGTTTCATCACTTAGTGGCACACGAAAGTCTGAAACTTTCCCTACAATACCTTTCATGTTTTCTTTTGGTATCGTCCATATATTTTTGTCAATTTGTTCAAGGCG
>NZ_JBHILU010000049.1:0-310 GCF_042193495.1 Bartonella sp. TS82HLJMH
AGTTAAGGTATTTGATGAGAATGGTAAGGGAGCTGACAAGAACTATCATAATGTTGCAGATGCCTTTACAGGCGTAAGTAGTTCTTTCACGAGTCTTGATAAAAAGATTGAGAATGTAGTTACTAATGTGGTGGGTGATAGTCTTGTTAAGCAAGATGATACAGGGCTTATTACCATTGGTGGAGCAGTAAGTGGAGCTAACGTAAGTATTGCAAGCGTTGATAATGCGGCACGGACTCTTTCCGGTGTTAATGTTGGTTTGATTACAGCAACGTCAACTGGTGCGATAAATGGTTCTCAACTTTATTGC
>NZ_JBHILU010000049.1:351-2744 GCF_042193495.1 Bartonella sp. TS82HLJMH
GATGCTGGATATGGTGAAGATGGAAGCTGGAATGCTCCTACTTTTACAGTTAAAGTCTTTGATGAGAATGGTAATGGAGCTGAAACGCAATATGGAAATGTTGCGGAGGCACTTTCTGGTGTAAGTAGTTCTTTTACAAATCTTAATAAAAAGATTGAAAGTGTGACAGGCGATAGTTTTATTAAGCAAAATAGCGCTGGGCTTATTACCATTGGGGGAAGCAAAAGTGGCGATAGAATAGATATTGCAAACAATGTTAATGCCCCACGAATTCTCTCTGGCGTTAAGGGTGGTGCATTTACGAAAAACTCGACTGAAGCAGTAAATGGTGGCCAGCTTTATTATATGTCTCAGGCATTTGCAAATTATTTTGGCGGTGGTGCTGGATATAATGAAGAGGGGAAATGGTCTGGTCCTACTTTTACAGTTAAAGTCTTTGATAAGGATGGTAATGAGAGTGAGAAAAAATATAATAATGTCGCGGATGCATTTTCTGGCGTAAATAGTGCTTTCACAGTTTTGAATAATCAGATTATTGATATAAAAAATAACTCTGGTATTGATGAAAAAAGTCGTAATTCTGAAGATGGTGATTTGAATGATATTATTTCAGAAGGCTTTCCTTTTATGAGAAGCTTACCTCTTGCCATGGATGAAGAAGAATATGCCATGGGTGATGATGGGACTCTGCCTCCGGTAACTATTTCTCCTGACATAGAATCAACTCAAGTAAGTCTTATGACTACTTCAGGTAAAAAACGGAGTCTTTTTGGTCTTGTGAATGGTAATATTTCTGCTAACTCAGACGAAGCAATCAATGGTTCCCAACTTTATGATTTCGGCAACAAGGTTGCTACTTATTTCGGTGGTGGTGCTAAATATAGTGACGGCGGCGCATGGAAAGCTCCAACCTTTTCGGCTATGACGTTCGTTGAAGGTGGTATTGTGAATGAGTCGCAAACCTATAATAATGTAGCTTCTGCGTTTGAAGGTGTACGTCAGAGCATGTTGACGATCAATAAACGTCTTGAGGCTGTTGAACAGAAGGAAACCCCTGGCGTAGCTTCTAATGGATTCCCATGGGACGCAGGAAAAGAAGGGTATGACGCTAGTCATGATGGTAAGCCCAGCAAGATTGTCAATGTAGAGAAGGGTGTTCTTGTAGAAAATTCAACAGACGCCGTGAATGGAGGACAGCTCTGGGAGACGAATGAAAAGGTAACAGCAGTTGAAAACAAGGTAGCAGAAGTTGAAAACAAGGTGAATCTTGCGGTTAGCTATGATGTTGATAAAGAAAGCGGAAAGAAAACCAATAGCATCACTCTAAAAGGTGCCGATGACAGTGAACCTGTTTTGATTACTAATGTTAAAGATGGAGAAATTAAAAAAGGCTCTAAGGACGCAGTGAATGGTGGTCAGTTACATAATTATACCGAGGAGCAGATGAAGATTACTCTTTCTGAAGCGAACAAGTATACGGATGAGAGAATTAATAGTCTTGTCAATGATAGTGTTAACGAGGCGAAATCCTATACCGATATGAAGTTTGACGCACTAAGTTATGATATTACGAATGTGCGCAAAGAGGCAAGGCAAGCAGCAGCGATTGGTTTGGCAGTGTCTAACTTACGTTACTTCGATGATCCAGGATCTGTAAGTGTTTCATTTGGTGGTGGTTTTTGGCGTGGACAATCTGCCTTTGCTATTGGTGCAGGTTATACATCTGAAGATGGCAAGATTCGTTCTAATCTATCAGCGACCAGTGCCGGAGGTCAGTGGGGCGTAGGTGGTGGAATAACTCTGAAATTAAGATAATATCAGAGTATATGAAAAACTACAATTTAAGCGAAGTTTCGCCCTTGTCTCATCAGACAAGGGCGAAATTTTATATTATAGAGAAGTAATATTTTACAGAGAAAGCCATAGAGTAGTATACTTATATAGAGTAGTATACTTATAAAGTCTCATAACAATATATTCTATAGTAAGAATCTTAGTGAGATTTATTTTAATGAGAAGTGAAGCACTTTAACAAAAATTTTACAAATACAGAGTAATACTCTCATATAAATTGATAGAGTGCGTAATCGCACAGTATTTTAAATCTGTACGTTCTATAATTTCATTGATAGAAAATATCCATTGGGGGGATACGTTTAAAAAAGTAAAAATCCCATTTTATTATTTTATTTATTTGCTCTGTACATAGCAGTAGCAATCATGAGGTATGCAACAGCGGCAATTATGAGTAAGACTCATTTTGATCAAAATGGGATACCTCAAACAAACTATGAAACAGAAGCTCTAGACAAGTCTATAATGCATGGAATCTATGAATTTTAAAGTTATAAGGATATTTCACGATTGTATAAATAGGAAAGACTCATTCTGTA